>DASTGE010000780.1:0-6026 GCA_035719405.1 Burkholderiaceae bacterium | reverse complement strand
TCGGGATGAATTGGCGCGCGTCCACACCTGCCTTGGCGGGCTCGTGCCACGGATCGGGCTCGCCGTCGAGCGCGAACTGCAGCCGCTCCCACAGGGCTTTGCGATGGGCGGCGTCGTCGAGCACCTTCTTCTTCACATGGTCGAGGCCCACGCGTGCGACGTAATGGCAGGTGCGTTCGAGGTACCAGCCTTCCTCCCGGTACAGCTGAAGAAAGGCACCTGCGTACTCGAGCACCTCCGCCGCCGTCTTGACCTTGCAGAAAAACTCCGCCACCTCGGTCTTGATGCCGCCGTTGCCCGCGACATAGATCTCCCAGCCCGAATCGACGCCGATCACGCCGACGTCCTTGATGCCAGCCTCGGCGCAATTGCGCGGACAGCCCGACACCGCGAGCTTGACCTTGTGGGGGGCATACATGCGCCACAGCGCACGTTCCAGGTCCTTGCCCATCTGCGTCGAATCCTGGGTGCCGAAGCGGCACCATTCGCTGCCCACGCAGGTCTTCACCGTGCGCAGCGCCTTGGCATAGGCATGTCCAGAAGGCATGCCGATGTCGCGCCACACATGGGGCAGGTCTTCCTTCTTCACGCCGAGGAGGTCGATGCGCTGCCCGCCCGTGACCTTGACGGTCGGGATCTTGTACTTGTCGACCACGTCGGCGATGCGCCGCAACTCCTCGGCGGTGGTCTCGCCGCCCCACATGCGCGGCACCACCGAGTACGTGCCGTCCTTCTGGATGTTGGCGTGCGAGCGTTCATTGATGAAGCGCGACTGCGGATCGTCCTGCGCTTCCTTGGGCCATGTGCTGATGAGGTAGTAGTTGATGGCCGGCCGGCAGCTTGCGCAGCCGTTGGGCGTGCGCCATTCGAGATGGCGGTACACCTCGCCGATCGTCAGCAGCTTGCGGCCGTCCGGCAGCGGCATGCGGATGGCATGCCGCACTTCCTCGTGGCTGTAGTCGGTGCAGCCGCACATCGCCTTCTTCTTCGGTGTGGCGGAGTAATCGCCACCGGCTGTGAACATGAGGATCTGCTCGACCAGGCCCGTGCACGAGCCGCAGCTCGCGCTGGCCTTCGTGTGCTTGCGAACCTCGTCCAGTGTGAAGAGTCCCTTGTCCTTGATGGCCTTGCAGATCGCGCCCTTGTTGACGCCGTTGCAGCCGCACACCTCGTCGGTGTCGGCCATACTTGCCGCCTTGTTGTGGCCTTCATGGCCGGTGTCGCCGATGTTGGACTCACCGAACATGAGGCGATCGCGGATCTGCGCGACGCTGCGACCTTCCCTGAGCAGCTTGAAATACCAGGAGCCGTCGACCGTGTCGCCATACAGGCACGCTCCGACGAGCTTGTCGTCCTTGATCACAAGCTTCTTGTAGACGCCTGCGCAAGGATCGCTCATCACGATCTCCTCGCAGTCGTCGCCGCCCATGAAATCGCCCGCAGAGAAGAGATCGATGCCAGTGACCTTCAGCTTGGTGCTGACCTGGCTGCCCGTATAACGGCCGATGCCGAATTGGGCGAGATGCGTGGCGCATACCTTCCCCTGCTCGAACAGCGGCGCGACCAGCCCGTACGCGACGCCGCGATGCGAGGCGCACTCGCCGACGGCGTAGATGCGCGGGTCGGTGATGGTCTGCATCGTGTCGGAAACGACGACGCCCCGGTTGCAATGCAGTCCGATCTTCTCCGCCAGTTCGGTGTTGGGGCGGATGCCCGCCGCCATGACGACGAGATCCGCGGGAATCTCGGTGCCATCCTTGAACTGCACCGCCATCACGCGGCCATCGCTGCCGCCGATCAGTGCCTGGGTCTGCGCGCCGATCATGAACTTGAGCCCGCGCTCCTGCAGCGACTTCTGCAGCAGCTTGCCGGCGTTGTCATCGAGCTGACGTTCCATGAGCCACGGCATGATGTGCACGACCGTGACCTGCATGCCGCGAAGCATCAGCCCGTTGGCGGCTTCGAGACCGAGCAGGCCACCGCCGATGACCACGGCGTGCTTGAATTTACCCGCCGCCTCGATCATCGCGTTCGTGTCGGCAATGTCGCGATAGGCGATTACGCCATCGAGATCCTTGCCTGGCACTGGGAGGATGAAGGGATTGGAGCCCGTGGCCAGCAGCAGCCGGTCGTACTCGGCTTCGCTGCCATCTTCGGCCCGCACGATGCGCCGGCGGCGATCAATATCGACCACCTTCTTGCCCAGGTGCAGCGTGATGCCGTGCTCGTCATACCATGACAGCGGATTGAGCACGATCTCGTCCAACGTCTGCTCGCCGGCCAGCACGGGACTGAGCAGGATGCGGTTGTAGTTCGGATGCGGCTCGGCGCCGAACACGGTGAGGTCGTACAGGTCGGGTGCGAGCTTGAGCAGCTCTTCGAGCGTGCGCACGCCGGCCATGCCGTTGCCCACCATCACGAGCTTCATCTTCTTCATCGGAACACTCCACTCACCATGGCACCGGCCATCGACGCCGGTGCCTTAAAAAAGCCAAGAGACGCGCAGGACAATCTGGCGCCGGAAAGGAGAAGGGATTGAGCTTCGACGTGGACATCGGCTACACAAGCCGCCGCGGAGCACGCCTCAGCAACGAGGATTTCGCGGCCGCGCTGCGCGAACCGTCGCGCGGACTCATCGCGGCGATCGCCGATGGCGTGTCGGCCGGAGGGCAGGGCAGCGTCGCGGCGCAGACGACCGTCATGAGTCTGCTCAACGACTTCTTCGCCGCGCCGGCGACGTGGGAGACCACGGTCACGCTCGACCGCCTGATCGCCGCGCAGAACGCCTGGCTTGCCGCCTACAACCGAAGGCTGCATGGCAGCGACGAGGACCGGGCCGCGGCCATGACGACGCTCACGGCGGTCGTGCTGCAGGGGCATGCATGCACCATTGCGCACGTCGGCGATACGCGCGCCTGGCGTCTTCACGAGGGCGGATGCGAGCAGCTCACGCAGGACCACGCCTTCGAGCATCCGGACATGGCGAGCCGGCTGCACCGCGCGGTCGGCCTCGACGACCATGTGAGGGTCGACTACCTGCAGGGCGACGTCGAAGTGGGCGATGTCTTCGTGCTCACCAGTGACGGCGTGCATGGCGTGCTTCGGCATCGGACGCTCTCGACCCTGGCGTCCGAGGGCAGCGCACAGCACGCGAGTGAGGCGCTCGTCGATGCAGCGATTTCCGCGGGCAGCCGCGACAACGCGACGGCGCTGGTGATTCGGGTGCTCGGCCTCGACTCCCGCCGCCTCGAGGACGAAGTGCAGCGGGGCCGACAGCTGCCCGTGCCGGGGAAGCTCAAGGTCGGCGATCCGCTTGACTGCTTCACCATCACCGCGACCGTGGCTGACACCGTCGTTCATCGCCTGTACCAGGCGCGTGGCGCGGACGGGAAGCTCGTCGCGCTGAAGACGCTGCACGAGGCGCGCGCCAGCGACCCCGAGGAACGCGCGATGCTGGCGCACGAGGCCTGGCTGGGCGCGCGTGTCACCGAGCGCGACGACCGCGGCTTCGTGCGCGTGCACGAGGTCCACGAGCCGAGCGCGCTGTACATCGTGTTCGACTGGCATGGCGGTCAGACGTTGGAGCACTGGCTGGCGCAGGGGCGGCGCTTCAGCGTCGACGAAGTGGTGGCCGGCTCGCTGGAGATCGTCCGCGCCCTCGGCCGGCTTCATCGCCACGGCGTGATCCACCGCGACATCAAGCCCGGCAACCTGCATCTGGCCGACGATGGCCATTGGCGCATCCTCGATCTCGGCGTCGCGCTGTCCGGCCGCGAGCCGGCTGCTCAACGCCAACTGCGTGCCGGCACGCCCAGCTATATGAACCCCGAGCAGTGGATTGAAGAGGGCCCAGGGGCCAATGCCGCCAGCGACCTCTACGCGATGGGCGTCACGATGTACCGATGGCTTACCGGGCGTCTTCCTTACGGCGAGATCGAGCCCTACCAGAAGGCTCGCTTCCGCCGCGATCCGATTGCGCCGTCGCGACTGAGGCCCGACGTGCCGATCTGGCTCGATCATGTCGTGCTGAAGGCGGTGGCCCTCGACGAGCGGCAGCGCTTCGAGACCGCCGAGGAGTTTGCCTTGGCGCTCGAGCGTGGCGCCTCGCGTGCACTGCGGGCGCCGGCGGTCACGCCGCTCATCCGGCGTGACCCCTCTGCCTTGTGGAAGGCCGCCCTCGTCGTGTCGCTGCTGTTCAACGTGCTTCTCGTGGTGTGGCTGCTTTTTCTTCCACGGGGGTGAAATGGACCCTGCTGCGGTCTGCGTCGTGCGACCCCGACGTTGGCGTTTCGCATGGCCTTGCGGTCAGGCGCGCCGCTGCACGGGACGGATGGAAGGCTTCTGGGCGGGTTCGTAATGGCCGGCGGCCTTTGCCCGCCCGCCCTTTTCGGCCCACGTGCGCGTCCAGCGGATCTGAACCACGCGCAACATCAGCAGCATGACCAGCGCCAGGAGCGTGAACGACACGAAACCCCAGAGGTAGGTTCCGGTGTACTGCTTCGATAGCCCCATCGCATTGGGCAGGAAGCCACCGCCGAGCGCGCCGACCTCACCGATCATCGAGCCGGCGACAGCGGTCGTCAGTGGCCAGCGCAGCGGGACCAGCTGGAACAGGGCGCCGTTGCCCGCACCGAGCGCGGCAAAGCACAGCATGAACAGCAGCGTGGTGATCGTGAGCGATGAGCCTGCGAGGCCGCAAAGCACCAGCGTCACCGCGATCAGCAGCAGCACGCCGGTCAGCGTATGAATGCCACCAACACGGTCGGAGATCCATCCGCCCACGACCCGCACGCCGGAACCCATGAGCGTGGCCAGCATGGTGAGCTGCCCCGCCTCGACCTTGGTGACCTTGAACTGATCGTAAAAGTAGGTCGGCAGGAAGCTCGACAGCCCGATGAAGCCGCCGAAGGTGACGACGTAGATCAGGCTGAACGCCCAGCCGTCCTTCTCGTAGAGGCAGCCGACATGCTCGCGCAGCGTCTGCTCCTCGCGGTCCGGCGGCTCCTTGGCGCACAAGAGCATCACCAGCATCGGCAGCAGCATGGTCAGCGCGGCCAGGCCATACACCGATTGCCAACCGAACTTCATGGCCAGCGGCGGGGCGAACAGCACCGCGAGCACGGTGCCGGAGTTGCCGGCCCCCGCGATGCCCATCGCAAGCCCTTTGTACTTCGGCGGGTACCAGCCGCTGCCAAGGCTCAGGGCAACGCCGAAGCTGGCCCCCGCAATGCCCAGCAGCACGCCCATCGCGAGCACGCGGTCGTAGCTGTCGACAAAGAAGAAGCCGAAGGCAAGGGCGGCGACGATGAGGGTCATCTCGACCATCGCGGCATTCTTGCGGCCGATGTATTGCGACAGCACGCCCAGCGGAAATCGCATCAGCGCACCGGCGAGAATCGGTACCGAGATCATGAAGCCCTTCTGCGCCGGCGAGAGGTGGAAGCTCTCGCCGATGAACGGGCCCATCGCGCCATTGAGCACCCAGACCGCAAAGCAGAAGTCGAAGTAAAGGAATGACGCCAGCAGCGTGGGCCAGTGACCCGCGCGGACGAAGCTGTTTGAATTGGACGCTTTGGAGAAGGACGAGACAGACGACATGAGGCTGCTTCAGTCAATGCGACCGGGGCTTGCAAGGGCAGGCCTCGGACTTCATGGGCACGAAACTGCGCACGTCGCTGTGCACAGGACCGGGAGTGCGATGACCCGGCGCGGGGCGCGACGTTGCGCCCGGTCCTCTGTCAAGCACCATCCGTGCCAGATTGCGTCGAGCCTTGGGAAGGCGTGTTCCACGCTTTCCCGTCCCCAATCTTTCAATCCCCGTTTTCCCTCGTGAACACCGTTTTGATCGTCGCCTCCCCCGGACCCGCCCAGCCTCCCCTGCAGGCTGACCTCGAGGCTGCTGGCATTCACGTGCTTGGTGCGGTGAGCTGCGACATGCTGGTGCGGGAGGCAGCGCGGCAGGCACCGGATGTGGTTGTGTGCTGGGAGCCCCTTCCCGGCGCGTCGCTGTTCCAGGCGCTGGAGAT
>DASTGE010000779.1:0-5847 GCA_035719405.1 Burkholderiaceae bacterium | reverse complement strand
GAGCATGCACGGAGAACACATCAGAAGCGTGAGCGATGCTGCTCTTTACATTGATGACAGCATCGACGTTGAGCGCGTGCGGCCTTATGTCCATGTGGTTGGAGGCGGCGAAACCGGCGACGTACAGTTGACAGAGTTTGGAAGGAAGGAGCTGGAGGCGCGCGATCAAAGAGAGCGGACGAAGCGCGCACGTCATCATTTCATTCACCATCCAACGCCCCCGACGTTGAACCGATTCGAGCCCGAATTCAAGGGACTCAGAATTGAAGACGGCGAGTCGAATCAAGCACCCACAACCCCCTGATCCTCCACCGCCAGGAGCCCGGTCAATTCGCAATGCCTGATGGCGGCAATGACGTCGACAATCTCTTCCAGGAGCTCGGCCACCTCAGGGTGACGGAAGAGATGACGAGGACATTGCCCCCTCTGCCGGCCGGCCACCAGGATCGCTGCGGCACCGTGACGGTCCACCTCATTCATGCAATGCACCGCGCGCCCGGACGCAATGCCGAGCTGATGAAGATAGCGCTCGTTGCCGACGCGAACGAGCTGCCCGTCGATGCTCGCCGTCACGCCCATGCCGATGGTGAAATTGACGCGGTCGCATGACGGCAGCACCGGCCGTGCACCTCGATCGCATGCGCGACCAGGGCGCGCGCCACCGGATGGCGAAGTTACACTTCCGCGGCAGCCGCAAGCTCAATCACGCGCCGTACCCCGCGTGTCTGCGTGCCGGTCTTGTCGAACGCGGCCGTGCGGAGCTTTGCAAGCTGTTCGACCTGCCGCCCGCCATTGATCAGAATGCCCTCCTTCGCCGCTCGCATCATCGACGAAAGAATGCTGGTCGGCGCGGGCTCGCGGATGCCGGTGCCGAAGTCGATCATCGACATCGCCATGAAGCGATCGACATGCCCTGCGAGCACCTCACAAAGCTGACCCCCGTTCATCAGACAAGGGGGCGATTACGCATCCGACTGCACGGACAGATGGACGACGCGACCATGCACGCCTTGGCCGCAGTGCTGGCCTGGTTGGAGATGGTGCTGTCTTACCGCATCGTGCGCGATTGCAGGTCGGTGACGGTCATGCACGTCACGAGCGCGATGGAGGTCGTGCGTCTGATCGAGTCGGGGTTGCGCGCCCCGCGCTCGCGTGCGCCTCGTTCGAGTCCGCCTCGCTTCCATGCCCGGGCACCTGTTGCATTGTCAACAACGGATCGTGAGATCGGACCCACGCAACGCCGTCTGACATGGATCGCCGCCATCGGGCTGCTGCTGCGCTGCTGCCCGCGCCGACACGACCCGCGGCCATCGCGTTGAGGGCGGGAATCGGCATCGTGCTGACGTGGGCGAAGCGCCAGGATGATGAGCGTCACGAAGCCGCCGCGAGCCGCGCTCTGGCTCGATCGGGTCGCGCGGATCGTGTCGCTCGCCCGAGCCGAGCACATCGTGCTTGAATGGCTCGCATCGACCGTCAGGGACGCGATGAACGGCGCCGCGATGATTGCCTTCGCGCCACGCGTCGAAGCCGGCTGGAACTCGGCCGAGACGCAAGCAGGGACGACGCCGTCCGGCGCCGCCAACGCGCCGCGCTGGGAGCGCTCAAGAGTCGTGGCCTGACGTCGACGAATTCGCGTCAGGGCGGAGAGAGAACCCCGCCCGCCAGGGCGAAACGCCCAGACCCTGCCCAGACCCTGCCCAGACCCCTGGTGCGTCCTAGTGCGTCACCACCTCAGCGTCGGCGTCACCTGCCTCCGCCGCATCGGACTGGGTCTCGGATTCGGCCTCGCTTGCAGACTCGGACTCCAACTCGGCCTGCGGCTGCGACTCGGGCTGCGGCTCCACGGCGCTCTTCCTGCCCGCCCTGCTGGTGGGCGTCTGGTCAGCCCCCTCGGTCGAACCGCTTGCCAGCCTCTTCTCGAGAGACTTCACGCGCCGCTCCGCCTTGGTCAGCGCAGCGCGCGTCTCCTCATGGGCCGCGCGCTCGGCATCGAGCTCGGCCTTCTGCTCGGACGAGGCCCGCTTCTGGTCCGTCTTGTGTGCCTTCAAGTCCGCCTTCGCCTTGACGAGCTTCTTCAGCACATCGGCGCTGACTTCGACGGTGTAATCGCCGTCACGATCGGTAAGGGAGAGAAAGTCGACCTTCTGCTCCAGCAGAAAGGCAAGCTTGCGGGGAAGCTCCACTCGACCGGATTCGATGCGGCTGCGTTCGATTCTCTTTGCCATAGCTCGCTCGCTTTGCAGTTGCCAGAGACATGAGGGTACACGAAGGCCGCACCTGAAGGCCACTGTCGCTCTCAGCGCCACACTGCGGCAGTGAGCCCGCGGCCTTGACGGAGTGGTGCAGCTCAATGAGAGGGGCTGCGACACAATGCCCCTCGCCGCGGGACGCGGTGAATTCCCGCAGCATGAGGGTTTTCACCCTCCCCCGCGTGTCGAGCTGGATGCCTTTTGATCGTCGTGCGATTGGAGGGCCCATCCTCCGCCATCCTCTCCTCAACGAAGTGACCATGACCCGCAACACCGTTCGCCTTCATCGTGTGCTCAGAGCGCCTGCAGAACGCATCTATCGCGCCTTCCTCGACCCCGACGCCATGGCCAAATGGCTTCCGCCCAACGGTTTCACCGGGAAGGTGCATCAGCAGGATGCCACCGTCGGCGGCAACTACAGGATGTCGTTCACCAACATGACCACGGGCCGCAGCCACTCCTTCGCAGGGACGTACCTCGAATTGAAGCCGGCCGAACGGATCCGCTACTCGAACCTGTTCGACGATCCCGGCTTGAAGGGAGAGATGCAGACCACCGTCAGCCTCAAGGCCGTGAGCTGCGGTACCGAACTGGACGTCGTGCAGGAAGGCATTCCAGAGGTCATTCCCGTTGAAGCCTGCTATCTCGGCTGGCAGGAGTCTCTTGCGCTGCTTGCCAAGCTTGTCGAAGCCGAGATTCGAGAGTGATCGGCAAGCGCCGGCGGTGCTATTGCCGCCGCGCGACCCAATACGCCGCACCCGCGTCTGCGTATCGCTCCGCGTGCGGCACGCCACGTTCCAGCGCAAACGTATCGCCCGCCGTCAGGCGCCGTGTGTCGCTGCCGATAGTCAGCCACAACTCGCCGCGCACCACGAGCGCCTTGACGTCGAACGGATGCGTGTGCCGATCGAGCACGGTGCCGGGCGGCCAAGCTCGCTCAAGCACCTCCAGAAACCCTTCCGCCGCGGCCTCGGCCTTGAACGCTTCGAGCTGCAGCATGGCGGCGAGCGCGAGCGCGCCGTCGCGAAAGACCGGCCACCCATCGCCGACCAGGACGGCGTCGATCACGCGGTACTCCTGAATGATTCTTCTCACGGACGCCATCGCGTCATCACGGCTGGCAAGCTTGGCGGCGGGCAGCAGATTGAGCGAACCTGCCGCATGGCCGCGCACCAGGTCGCCGGTGATGAGCGTCGTTCCCTCCAGCACGAGGGCCAGTTCACCGGGCGTCTTGCTGCCTTGCAGTTCGATCACGCGCAGGCCCGGCGCCGCTTCGTCGCCGTCGGCGAGCCACCGCCCGCAGGACAGCGCAAAGCCCTCACGCTCCGCGCGCGGCCCGCACAGCTCGGCACCGAAATGCGACGCAAGCTCCGCAGCACT
Source organism: Burkholderiaceae bacterium (assembly GCA_035719405.1). GTDB lineage: Bacteria > Pseudomonadota > Gammaproteobacteria > Burkholderiales > Burkholderiaceae_C > CAMLIZ01. The sequence continues at coordinate 2,218 of DASTGE010000779.1, read as the reverse complement.
GCGCGTGTGATCGGAATTGGTGACGACGATCGTCGAAGCGCCGCCCAGCCTCTCGAGATGCTCACGGTCATGCGCGCTCATGGGCAGCGGGTCGATGAGCACATTGCCCCCGGTCCTGACCCAGGCCACGCTGTTGAAGTCGACGTCGCGGCTTTCATCGAAGCAAGACCAAGCGTAAAGATCAGGACGATGCAGGCGTTTCATAGGCGGGCCGCATGATGGAAGGGAGTTGAAGCCTAACACCCGTCGGTGAGAACGACGCGCGCAGTGGCCTCCCTTGCGGAATGGACCCTCACGCTCTGAAGAGCCGTTGCAATCACGTTGCAATGCAGTGTTCCCTTATCCGCGAACCGACCGAGAGGAAGTTCGCTTGTCGAAAGGACGCAATGAACCACGCCATGGCCCTGAACGATGAAGTCGCGGAAGCACTCGCCGCCGGACGACCCGTCGTCGCGCTGGAGTCGACCCTCATCTCGCACGGCATGCCCTGGCCGCGTAATGTCGAAACAGCGCTGGCGGTCGAGGCCGAAGTGCGTGAGCATGGCGCCGTGCCTGCGACCTGCGCCATCGTCGATGGACGCCTCGCGGCCGGCATCTCACTCGATGAGATCGAGCGACTCGGGCACAAGGAACACGACGTGGCCAAGGCAAGCCGCCGCGACATTCCGTTCATCGTGGCGCGGCGAGGAACCGGCGCGACCACGGTCGCCGGCACGATGATCATCGCAGCGATGGCGGGCATCCCCGTGTTCGCCACCGGAGGCATCGGCGGCGTGCACCGAGGCGCCGGCCAAAACTTCGACATCTCCGCCGACCTTCAGGAACTGGCCCGCACCTCGGTCGCCGTCGTCTGTGCCGGACCGAAATCGATCCTCGACATCGGTCTCACACTCGAATACCTTGAAACCCACGGCGTGCCCGTGATCGGGTACCGGACCAATCGCCTTCCGGCCTTCTATACGCCCGACAGCGACTTCGGCGTCGACGCGCGCCTCGACGAACCGGACGAGATCGCAGGCGTCATGCAGGCCAAGTGGAAACTCGGGCTGCAAGGTGGCATCGTGATCACGAATCCGATTCCCGCGGAGCATGCGATGCCGCGCGAGGTGATCGACAGCGCCATCGACCAGGCGCTCGCCGAGGCGAGCGCACAGGACATCGCCGGCAAGGCGATCACGCCCTTTCTGCTCGAGCGCGTCAACCACCTGACCGGCGGGAAAAGCCTGGCCGGCAATGTTCAACTCGTGCTGAACAACGCCAGGCTGGCGGCCGCTGTCGCAGTCGCATATGCACAGATGACGCCGAACGATGAAGCCGCACCAGGACCGTGATCGCCTACGGCCCTGTCCCGACGGGATTACCGGCCTGCGCTGCCGTTGCCGCTGCCCTGCCTCTCGTCCCTCGGCGCGTCGAAGGTTCCGGTCGAAGTCGGCCCGGTGCCGTCGGGCTCGACGTGCACGACCTTGTCGCGCAAAGCGTCTTCCTTGAAGTTGCGCGGCTCGTCGCGGTTGGCGCTGCGTTGCGAATCGAGGATCTCCTCCCGCTGCCGATCAGGAGGAGTTGGTTTCGTTTCTGCCATGGCTTGTCTCCAATGTGCGAAACATGCGCAGCAAGCCGCGCACCCAGTCGCGCATGCGCGGAGGCCGAATTCGTCGTCTACGACGAGGCATTGCGTTTACAACCGCCCGATGCGCGGTTGCGCAGAATTAAGCAATTGCCAGATGCCTGCATCACAGGGCAACGAGCAAAAGCGCGGCAATTAATGAATTGAAGGCAGGACTGCGAAGGACGTCAGCTCAGGCGAGATCTGCCGAGCGCAACGGAGAAGTGTTGTTCGGCGCCAAACGCATCCGCAGATCGTCGTGAAGCACCTCCTTCGCCTCCTCGATCAATTGATCGACGGCGCGCAGAAAGCTTTCTCGATTGGCGTAAGGCGCTTTGAGGAAAAGCCGGTTCGCGTGGTCTGCCAGCTCCTGCCTCGCTGCGACCCGCGCCCAGCGGCGCAGCTCACAGTAAGACAGCAAGGCCAGGCGCCCGAGGTCTCCGGACCTCCTCGCGTGCTCTAGGTCAGCAAGGAGATCCTCCAGACCGAATCGCAAGCTTTCGCTGCTCATGGTGCGATGCAGCATGCCATGCGCACAGGAGCACGTCTCGAATAAACCATGCTGGCAACGTCACTTCAGTTTCCAGCAAGCAACACAGGCTTCAAACACTGTTC
>DASTGE010000778.1:0-2212 GCA_035719405.1 Burkholderiaceae bacterium | reverse complement strand
TGGCAGGCGTGACAGTCGAGAGTGCCGCGGCCAACACGACAAACGGAGCCGCATGCCGGAAGGTGGGCAAAATGCCTTTCATCTCTTCAGTATTTGATCAACTGCTCAAATAGTCAACATAGGGCGACACGGCAAACTCTCAATGGAGAGCCGCGTCCAGCGAGAGGATGTGGCTGTGCTTGGCGACTCAAGTCACCGGCGGCAGTGACTCCTCAGGGAGTCTTGACGACTCGTGGGCGAGCCGCATTGAGCAGTGTCAGCCGGGTATCGCGCGGTCGGCCGGATCCGTCGTGCAGACGCTCATCAGGCGTCGCTCAAAGAAGGCGGGAAAGAAAAGGCAACCAGGCACCTTCACCGATCCGAGTCCAGTGCACGCGCGGCGCCGAGCAGCGCGGGCGACTGGCTCGAATGAATGGCAAACACCGGGATGGCGGCAAGGTATTCGATGAACCGCCCCTTGCCCTCGAAGCGCGCCCGAAACGGCGATGTTTCGATGAAGGAGCCGAGGCGGGGGACGATGCCGCCGCCGATATACACGCCGCCGAGCGCGCCCAGGGTGAGCGCGAGATTGCCCGCAGCAGTGCCGAGGAAGGCGCAGAACAGATGCACGCTCTCCCCAGCCCGCGCATCGCTGCCATTCAGCGCAGCCGTCGTGATCTCGGCAGCCGTCGGCACACGCGCCCCAGCATCGCCGTCGATCGCCACCAGCGCCTCGTAGATGTTGACGAGTCCCTGCCCGCTGACCGCACGTTCTGCCGAGGCATGACCGAAGCGGTCTTCCATCCAGGCCAGCACCTGCTGCTCACGTCGTGTGCGGCCGCCAAGCGTCACGTGGCCGCCCTCCCCTTGCAACGCCACCCAGCCACCGCGGCCATCCGGCAGCAGGCCGGAGACACCAAGACCGGTGCCAGGGCCGATGAGCGCGACAGGCGCCTCCGTTTGCGCGTTCCCACCGCAGATCAGCCGGAGCTCTTCGGGCTTCAATTCCGGAATTGCCAGCGCGAGTGCGGTGAAGTCGTTGAGCACACGCAGGCGCTCGAAGCCGAACTCGGCCTTCAGCGCGGAGATCGAGAACGACCAATGATGGTTGGTCATGCGCACCTCGTCACCGAGCACGGGATTGGCGATCGCGATCGCGCAATGCCGAGGCACGGGCCGTCCAAGCTGCTGCAAGGCCGCCCGCAGCGCCTGCGCGAGGGTGTCGAATTGCGCGGCCGACAAGGTCACTGCGTCCGTGATCGGCGCCCCTGCGTCCGCCTGCCACGCAAAACGGGCGTTCGTGCCGCCGATGTCGGCCAGCAACCTGGGCTGGGTCATGAAGGGCTGCGTCATCTGAACTCCTCCCACTGCGCACCACATCAGACCCTCGTGCCATCCGTGGCGATGCTGTCGCAGTCGTAGTTCACCATTGTGCCGGCAGCTCCACGGTCCAACCCAACGCCCGGCGCCTGCGCCCGGCGGGGACGAGACGCTCGCAGTCAGCTCACCTCGACGCCAGCAAACAGCACACCCCAGGGCTCGAAGCGAACGGAGTCGCCGTGAAGAACGGCACCGGTCGCGCCACTGTCGGACAGGACGGCGATGGGTGATATCCCGGGCGGCAATGTCAGCGTCGCCACGTCATCGCTCAGATTGAAGGCGCACAGCACGCTCTGCCCTTCGTGTTCCCTCACATGGGCGAGCACCTGCTCATGGCGCGGGAGCAGCGTCATCGATCCCTTGACGAGCGCAGGGTGCGTGCGGCGCCATTTCAGCAGCTGCGTGTAGTGGTGCAGCAGCGAGTCAGGCCGGGCCCACTGCCTGTCCACTGCCAGCTGCCGGTGCGCTTCAGGCAACGGCAGCCAGGGCCGCGCGTTGCCGCTGCCGAATCCCATGTCGGGCGCATCGGCGGACCAGGGCATCGGCGTGCGACAGCCGTCGCGCCCCTTGAACTCGGGCCACATTGCAAGACCGTACGGATCCCGCAGATCTTCATAGGCGATTTCGGCCTCCGGCAAGCCCAGCTCCTCGCCCTGATAGATGCACACACTGCCCCGCAGGCTCAACAGCGTGGCAGCCGCGGCGCGCAGCTTCGCAGGGTGCGGCTCCGGCCCGCCCCATCGCGTGGCCACGCGCGGGCAATCATGGTTCGAGATCGCCCAGCACGGCCAGCCGTCGGCCGCCACGCGCTCGTAGCGCCCGATCAGGTCGTGCAGGTACGGGGCGCTGTGCG
>DASTGE010000777.1:0-3147 GCA_035719405.1 Burkholderiaceae bacterium | reverse complement strand
GTCGAGCGCCTGCTCGAAAGCGGCGCGCCGCGGCTCTCCGAGCAGCTCGTAAGCAAGCAGCGAATGCTCCAGTTCCCGAATGGAGTGTTCGCCGCGCTCATGGTCGGCATCGAGCTGGTCAAGCGTGGCCCGCAGTTCCGGGCAGCGCTCGCGCACACGCGGGAACAGCAACTCACTTTCCTTGGGGTGGTGAAGACGCTCGGGGAATTCGTCGACGTAAAACAGCATCGCGCGCAGCACGTCGAATTCCGGCTTTGCGCCTGAACGGCGGCCAACGGATACCAGCATTGGCAGCGAACGCAGCATTGCGGCGAGCGCGGCATGCTCCTCGCGAATGACTTTCAGGGCCAAGTGTGACATCTCGTACTCCTTGTCGCTTTCCTTGTCCAATGGGACAAGGATCCCCTGATTGAGTCCGCACTGCCTTGATCTTTGTCAGGCAAGGCACCACAGCCACCCCGTGCCGGAGTGCGCGCGAACGCCGGCGAAGGTCACGCAAGTCAGATGGTTTGGACGCCCGGCATACCGGGCGCGAGCCCGCGGAGGAGCCAGAGTGCGAGGAGCCAGTATCCCAGGCCGGAGAGGATGGCCAGTAAGACAGCACCCAGGAACGACGTTCCCAGAACGAGCATGAAGGCGGCCAGGAATGCGACAGGGGCCAGCAAGAACACGAATGGTCCGACCACCATCGCAAGCACGAAGCAGGCGATCGTTCCGGCAATCAGGGCGAGCACTGAGTTGATCAGCGTGGGGTGTTCGGCGCCGACGAGCTTGCCGGCGATCCACACCGGCGCGGCAAGCACGACGACAAAGACGAGCATCATCACAAGCGCGACGAAGCCCGTAGCGGTATAGATCACGACACCTCCTTTTATCGTCGGATGATGCCATGCCGCTGTCGACGCCGTGACCGGAATCAGAAGTCGTGGCGCATCCCGAACTCGAATCCCCTTGAGGTACCTCCGCCAAAGAAATTGGCCGCCGTCGACACGCCGCTCACGGCGGGGCCGCCGGGGATTGCGAAGGCCGCGGAGCCCTGGTTGCGAAGGCGTGCCATATGCGCATAGACGGCTGTGCGCTTGGAAAGACTGTAGACGTAGCCCGCGCCGATCAGCTTGGCGTCGTTGGCATTCTGTGCCGCGGTGGCCCCCGACTGATCCGCGCGCAGGTAGGTCAGCTTGATCACGCCCGGGCCAGTTGGGATGACGGCGCCCAGCAGGGTGTTCACGGTTCGATCGGGCCCAAAGGTCCAGTGCCGTTGCGCGAGGCTCACTTTCGCAACCCGGAAGTCGTATGACGCACCATATACCCTGTCGCGGAGGTGCTGCGTGCCGCTGGTGTTGCGGGTCGTGAATTGAGCAGCCGCGACATCGAAGCCCCTTCCGGCCCATCCGAGCCGGAAGCCGTTGCCTTTGGTGAAGCCTGCTGCCGTCGCACCGCCCTCTCCAGCGGTGGCGATGAGTTGCCCGTAGAAACCGCCCAGTCCGGCCGGGAGGAAGTACTCCGCGGCGTTGCTCACCCGCAGCGTCGGGTTCGCGGCCTGAGATTCCGGCGCCGTGCCGAACGCTTGCCCCAATGCGCGCGACGCCGCGAAGGAACGGAATGTGTTCGCGCTCGCGATGCCGAGTGTGGTGAACGGGTCGAAGGAGGTCCATACGAGGTGGGTGGGAACCCAGTCGCGCCCCATGCGGATCTCGCCCATGCGTGCTTGGGCGAGGCTCACTGTGGACCTGCGATCCCAGAACTGCCCGGCAGGTGCGCTGGCGCCCGCACCGCCCGTGTCCGCCAGAATGGTGCCGTCGAGATAGAACCCGGCGCTCAGGCCGCCGCCCAGGTCTTCGTTGCCGCGCACGACCAGCTTGCTGGTCGCGTTGGAGCCGCTGACCTCGGAGTTGATGGAGCCGAGCCGGCCGTTGCCGACATGTCGGGCGGCGAGGTCGATCGTGCCGGACACGGTGACCGACGATTGCGCCATGGCGGAGATGCCTGCGGCGACGAGACTTGCCGCAAAGAGTGTTCTCATCATGATGCGTGTCCTCGTCCGCTTCTCATTCGGGCTTGAAGCCGGCGGACTTCAGCAACTCGGCGCCCTGATTCACGTCTGCCGCAATGAATTGCTTGAATTGCTCGGGACTCTCAGTCACCGGTTCGATGCCAAGGCTTGCGAATGCCCCGCTTTTGGAGATTTCGCCAACGGCCTTGTTGATGGCCGAGTTGAGGAAGACGACGCGATCGGCCGGCGTGTCCTTGGGTGCCCAGACGCCATACCAGGACACATACGCGAACTTGGGAATGCCGCTTTCCTGCACCGTGGGCACATCTGGCGCGAGGGGGCTGCGCTTCTTCGACGTGATCGCCACCGGCTTCACCTTGCCCGACTTGGCCAGCGGCAGCAGTGAGATCATCGAGTCCATCATCATGTTGACGTGTCCGCCGCCGACGTCCACCAGCGCTGGCTGCGTACCCTTGTACGGTACGTAGGTGAACCTGACGCCGCCTTGCCTGGCGAGCAGCACGGTGGCCAGGTGGCTCGGGGCGCCCGCAGCGGGAATCGCGGCAGTCCACTTGTCCGGTTGCTGCTTCGCTGCAGCCAGCACATCCTGCAGCGTGTGCTGCGGCAATTGCGGCGCGATCACGAGCATCAATGGGGCCTCGCCGACGCGCGCCACCGGCACGAAGTCGGTCTGCGGGTCGTAGGGGGCGCTGCTCATCACTTGCTTCGCCAACACATGGGTCGCGGCGGAGAACAGCAGGGTGTAGCCGTCGGCCGGTGCGGTTTGTGCGGCCTTGCCCCCGATCGTGCCGCTGCCGCCGGCCTTGTTGTCCACGATCACGGTCAAGCCGAGCTGCTTGCGCAGTTGCTCGGCAAGCAGTCGCGCCGCGTTGTCCACGCCGCCACCGGCCGCGAAGGGAACAATGATCTGCAATGTCTTGTTCCGCTCGGGGAATGCCGCGGCCTGCAGGCAAGCCGGCATTGCCATCAAAGCGGCCAGGGCGGCCAGCACTCGGAGGAAGCTCATGATGTCTCCGTATCTTTGGTAGGGGAAAGAGAGGAGCGCGGGGCTCCCCTGTCGGGCCGGTTACTTCGCCAGGCCTGCCGAACGCATGGCGTCGGCGATTTCCTTGTCGGCGCCTTCGGCCAGGGGC
>DASTGE010000776.1:0-7067 GCA_035719405.1 Burkholderiaceae bacterium | reverse complement strand
CAGGTTGTCGTAGGCGAGGTGCGCCGACGCTTTCGCCAGCTCCACATCGCGTTGCGGACGATCGGCCAAGGCCTGCTGCAACTGCTCCCACTGCTCGACGGTGATGCTGGGCGGCACCGCTCGCGGAACCCGGGCAGAGGGAGGCACTTCGGCGTCAGGTCCGACAATCGCCGGGCCTGAGCCGAACGGCGAAGGAGCGCGGTCGGGTGCGGCGGCATCGGGTGGATCGGACGCGGCATGGACCTTGGCCGCAGGCGCGTCTCGCATGCTCCAGGCGAACCAGAATGCTGCTGCGACCAGGCCCGCCAGGATGGCAAGGCGGAATGTGCTCATACAACTGCAAGCCGGGGGAATTCCAACAGGTGCGGATGCCACGACGACGCTTATGGCAGCTTAACAATGCATGACGACGGCGCGCGTACACTCGCGCCTTTCCAAAGCGTTCAAGAATTCGAGAGCGGGAGACAAAGACGACGATGGACCTGTTGTGGCGCCTGCTGGCCGTGATCGGGGCGTATCTCGTCGGATCGCTGTCGTTCGCCGTGATCGTGAGCCGTTCGATGCATCTGGCCGATCCCCGAACCTACGGCTCGAGGAACCCGGGCGCGACCAACGTGCTGCGCTCCGGCAATCGCACGGCCGCTGTCCTCACGTTGCTGCTCGATGCGCTCAAGGGCTGGTTGCCGGTCGTGCTTGCGCGCGCGCTGGCGCCCGGCCTTGGTTTCGGGGAAGGGACGGTCGCAGCCGTCGGCCTTGCCGCCTTTCTCGGACATGTGTGGCCCGTGTTCTTCGGCTTCAAGGGTGGCAAGGGCGTGGCCACCGCGGCGGGAGTGCTGCTTGGCCTGAACCCGCTGCTGGCCGCGTTCACGCTCGCGACCTGGCTCATCATTGCGTGGTTCTTTCGCTATTCGTCACTGGCGTCCATCGTCGCCGCGTTGTCCGCTCCGTTCTTCCAACTGCTGATCTGGGATGCCGATGTGCTGGCGCTGGCCATTGCGGTCATGAGCCTGCTGCTGCTGTGGCGCCATGCCGGCAACATCCGCAAGCTGTTCGAGGGCACGGAAGCGAAGATCGGGCAAAAGGCCCATCAGCCGGCGGCCCCGGTGCATTCCCCGCATCACCCTCCACACCATCATCCTCATCGCAAAGGACACAAATGAGTTCTCCCCTGCAGCGTTACGGCATCGGCGCGCGCCTGTCGGAAATGACGATTCACAACGGCACCGTGTATCTGGCCGGGCAGGTTCCGGTCGACTCTTCCCAGGACATTACCGGCCAGACACGCCAGGTGCTCGCCCAGATCGACGACCTGCTCGCACAGGCAGGCACGGACAAGCGGCGAATCCTGATGGCCCAGATCTTCCTCGCCGACCTGGCACATTTCGCAGGCATGAACGAAGTGTGGGACGAATGGGTGCCGCGAGGCGAGGCGCCGTGCCGGGCTACGGTGGAGGCAAAGCTGGCGAAGCCGGAGTGGCTGGTGGAGATCGTCGTGACGGCGGCGGTTTGAGTCGGTGGCGTGACGGGGGGCTTGGACCGGAGGCGACGCCCGGTCAGTCCTCGGGCGGCAGGCCCAGCCGCTCCACGTCACCCAAGCCGCGTCGAACGAGCCGGGGCAGGTCGCCAGTGAGGTCGACCACGGTCGTCGGCACCATGGGGCAGGCCGCGCCGTCGATGACAAGTTGAATCTGCTTTTCGAAACGTTCGCGGATCTCGTGCGGGTCGTTCAGCGGGTCGCTCTGGCCAGGCGGGATGAGCGTCGTTGCCAGTAGCGGCTGTCCGAGTTCGGCCAGCAATGCCTGGGTCACCCGATGGTCCGGCACCCTTAGCCCGATCGTCCGGCGAGACGGGTGCGACACGCGGCGGGGAACTTCCTTGGTTGCCTCGAGAATGAAGGTGTAGGGGCCGGGCGTCACCGACTTCAACATCCGGTACTGCCGGTTGTCAACGCGGGCATAGGCCGACAGCTCGCTCAGATCGCGGCACAGCAGCGTCAAGTGATGGCGATCGTCGACTTCTCGAATCCGGCGCAACGTCTCGACCGCGGCCTTGTCGTCGAGATGGCAGACCAGCGCGTAGCAGGAGTCGGTGGGGATGGCGCCGATGCCGCCGGCATGCAGGATCTGCGCGGCCTGCTTCATCAAGCGCGCCTGCGGGTTGTCGGGATGGACTTCGAAATACTGCGACATCAATCCAGCCCAGCGCTCATTGGTCCGGCTCGCTGGATGCGGTCGGCAAGCGCTTCCCACACCGGTTCGAGCCGAGGGGACAGCGGCGGCAGACGGCCGAGATCCGTATGGCTCTCGTCCGGCGAATGGAAGTCACTGCCACGCGAGGCCAGCAGGCCAAACTCCTCGGCCATCGTCGCGTATTTTGCAAAGTCGGCGCTGGTATGACTTCCTGTGACCACTTCCACGCCGCGACCGCCGTGCGCCTTGAACTCCGTGAAGAGCGCGTATTCGCCGTTCGTGCCCAGCCTGTAGCGTCCGGGATGCGCGATGACGGCAATGCCGCCTGCATCGCTGATCCAGCGCACCGCTTCCCTCAGACCGGCCCATTGATGCGGCACGAAGCCGGGCTTGCCGTCCGTGAGGAAGCGCCGGAACACTTCCGAGGTGTTGGTGCATGCGCCGATCTCGACGAGGTAGCGAGCGAAGTGCGTCCGAGAGATCAGCTCGGGATTCGCAACGTACTTGAGTGCACCCTCGAAGGCGTGTGGGATGCCCGCCTCGGCCAGGCCTTGGGCCATCTCGCGTGCACGCCGTTCGCGGCCGCCCCGCATGTGCTGAAGTCCTTGCCGCATCGCTTCGTCCGTCGTCTCGAAGCCGAGGCCGACGATGTGCACGGTTTCGCCGGCGAAGCTGACTGAAATCTCGACGCCGCTCAGGTAGTCCATCCCGTTTGCGCGCGCGGCCGCTGCTGCGCGCGCCTGGCCACCCAGCTCGTCGTGGTCCGTGAGGGACCACAGTTGCACGCCGTTGGCGCGAGCCCGCTCGGCAAGGTGCTCAGGCTCGAGTGTCCCGTCGGAGACGAGGGAGTGGCTGTGCAGGTCCGCGTTCAGCGGCGTCTCGAGGGTTTTCACGGACGAGATTGTAGGAAGCGCCCGCCGGCCCGCTTCCATGCGTGGACAAACGAGATGTGAATCCGCGAAGTCTGCACGCGTATGAGGAACCCTGTGCCGGCGCGCATCAGGGGCTGTCCAAAACCGATCGGGGCGCCTCGTGTCCTCGGTGCCGGTCTTGAAGGGCCAACAGCAGGTGCAGCCCGTGTGTCACGTAACCGTGCGATAGCCGCCCTTCAGTTTGGCGGCCTCTGCGCCGATAGCCGAGAGCATGTTGAAACCAATCAAGTGGGCTGTGCTCTGCACGTCGGCGCTCGCGGCGGTCTGTTCATACGCCGCAGATGGGCAGAACGCTGTGCAGCTTGCCGCGCTGTCGCTGGACACGCTGCTCGATATGCCGGTCAGTGGTGCCTCCAAGTTCAGCCAGCGGGCGAGCGAGGCGCCTGCGTCGGTGGTCGTGATCAGGGCCGACGAGATCCGCGCCATGGGGTGGCGCACCTTGGCCGACGTGCTGAGTTCGCTGCCCGGCTTCGAGGTATCGCGGCGCCGTCCATACACGTCCCTCGGCGTGCGAGGCTTCGTCCCCCTCGGTCTCACGAGCTGGGTGGTGCTCGCGATCGACGGGGTTCGCATCAACGACAACATCTTTGGCGTGGCCCCTGTAGGCTCGGAATTCCCGCTCGACCTCGATCTGGTCGAGCGCGTCGAGTTCATTTCAGGGCCGGCCTCTGCCGTCTACGGAGCCAATGCGTTACTTGGCGTCGTGAATGTCGTGACACGCGCCCCGGGCAGCCGCAGCCTCGAAGCGTCGCTCGCCGCCGGCTCCGGTGCATCCCGGTCCCTGCGTGTCGGCACGAGTCGTCGCCTCGAAGGCGGCCTGAGCTTTGCAGCGTCGGTCTCGCGCACGCTGTCCCGGGGTGGCCCCGGCTTCGCGCCGGACCTGGAGGCGGCGGGCGTCCCCGACGCTCCCCGCGGGACCGATTTCGAGCGGCGAAGCAGCGTGTATCTACGGGCGGAGCAAGGTCCTGTGTCGGCGTGGCTGCTGCATTCCGAGCGGGACAAGGGCATCCCTGCACCCTTTCCCGATGCACGCATCAAGGAGTTGGACGAGCAAACGCAGTTCAACGTGATGTGGCAGCACTGGCACGACGCGGACAACCAGCTGACTGTGCGGGGCTTCTTCCGCGGCTACGACTTCCAGAACGACATCGGGATGTTAGGCGAGACCGATTCCGCTTCCTTGAACGGACGTGGATGGGGCATCGAGGCGCGCTGGTTCACCACAAGCATTCGAGGGCACAAGCTCGTTGCAGGCGCCGAGCTGGAGTGGTCGCCACAGGTGCGGCTGTCGCAGTCAGGCGGTCCGGACGGCCGTGCCATCGCCGAGGACACCCTGCCCAAGTCGCGACGGACCGGCCTGTTTTTCGAGGACCAGCTGGAGCTGTCGGATCAATGGAGCGTGAGCGCGGGCGGGCGCTCGGACATCACCAGCGGCTACGCGCGGCAATTCAGCCCGCGCATCGGGCTGAACTGGCACGACGGCAAGACCATGGTGGTCAAGCTGACTCACGGTCGCGCTTTCCGGCCGCCCAACGCCCTGGAGCTGGCGGGCATGGATGCAAGCGGTGCGGTGCCGGACGCCAATGTGCGCAACGAGAGAGTTGTCGGCGATGAACTGGCGGTCGAATGGTGGCCCGGTGCGCAGGAGCGAGTGAAGTTGTCGGTCTACCACAATCGCGCAATGCTTGCGGCGCGTGACGCCGTCGGCCGCCGCATCCTCAGTCCGACAACGGCGCAGGGGGCCGACCTTGAAGTCGAGCGATTGTGGAGTGGCGGTGCGAGGTTGCGCGCGAGCGCCAGCGTGGTCGGTACGAGCGATTCCGATGCCGCCAGGTCAATCGCGTCCTCCGCGCCTTCCCGCATGGCCAAAGTCGGCGCAGTCGTCCCTCTGGACCATGCCTGGAGGCTGGGAGCCGAATGGCAAGCCGCTTCCCGAAGGGCGACGGCTCCGGGCTACGGCATCGTGAACCTCACGCTTTCGAGAGCGTGGCCTGTGCACGGATGGTCGGTCGTCGCCGGCATTGCCGACCTGTTCGATCGCCGCCGCAGCGATCCCTGGGCGGCGGCAACGGCAGCGGCCTGGCCACCACCTCCCTTGCAGGATGGGCGGCGCTGGTCGTTGCGCCTGGACTATGCGTTCTGAAGGTTCGGCGGGTTCTCATGAAGTGCCCGCGCCTGTGCTCGCTCGTGCTCCTGGCCTTCATGACGCTCTCCGCTTTCGCGGCCGACTCGATGCAGTTGAAGGCCGCCATCGTCTACAACATCCTGTTGTTCGTCGAATGGCCTCGCGAGGCCATCACGGGGCCTTCGATCGTGCTGTGCATCGACCAGACGGCCCCTGCGCGTTCGGCGCTCCGTTCGCTGGCGGGTAGTCCTGTACGACAGTACCGGCTCGAGCTGCAGGAGCTCGCGGCGGGAGAGCCGCCCGTGCACTGCCAGGCCTTGTTCGTCGACAGTTCGGCTCCCCCGCTGCCGCTCACGGTACGGAATCAGCTCAAGGGCTTGCCCGTGCTCGTGATTGCCGAGGAGCGGGCCGCGGGCGATGACGTGACCGCGATCCGCCTCGTGGAGAGCGAAGGCCGGATGGCCTTCGAGGTCGGTCTGCCCACCATTCGCCGCGCGAGGCTTCAGCTCAGCTCCCATCTGCTGCGGCTCGCGCGGAGGGTGTCGGAATGAGCGAACTGCTCCTTTCGTCCTCCGGGGGGCAGCCGCGACAGTCGCTGGGCGCACGCTTGACGCGTGCCGCCGTGGCGGCCGCCGGAGTCGCACTGCTCGTGGCCGGGCTGATTCTCAACGTGTTCATGTACTTCTGGCTGCGCAACGCGCTGGAGGCGGACGTGAAGGTGCAGTCTCTCGTCACGGCCGACAACGTGCTCGCGCCGTTGCTGTTCGGTGATCTGCGGGCCGCCCGGGAGACGCTGGCCTCGCTGCGCGCAGCTCCGGCCATCGTGTCTGCCTGCCTCTATGACGACAAAGGGCGGCCGTTCGCGAGCTACGAAAGGTCCAGCGGGGACGTCTGTGACTCGCTGGCCGTTCGCCAGGAGGTGGTCCTGCACGGCAAGCATCTCCACGTGGCCTCGCCGGTCCACCAGAAGGAGGGTGGGCGCACGATAGGACGGGTGGAGCTGGTTGCCACGCTGCAGCCCTTGATGCAGCGCTCGCTGCTGTTCGCGGGTCTCACCGCAATCGCTGGCGTGGCCGCGCTCGGCATCGCCTATCTGCTGGCGGTAGGCATCCGCAGGGACATCGACAAGACGGAGGCGCGGCTCGATGAGCTCGCCTTTGTCGACCCTGTGACCGGATTGTTCAACCGGCGCGCGGCACACGAGCATCTGCAGTCGATGGTGGCCCGGGGCAAGCCCTTTGGACTGATGGTGCTCGACCTCGACGACTTCAAGCTGGTCAATGACACCCTTGGACATGAGGCCGGCGACGAGGTGTTGCGCCTGCTCGCAAAAAGGCTGCGCGAGGGCTTGAGGTCGACCGATCTCATCTTCCGCCTCGGCGGGGACGAATTCATCGTGGTATGCGATGGCCATGCCCTGGAGGAGGGTGCCGAGCGCTTCGGCAGCGTGGCGATCGGGGCCCTCCATAAGCCATTGCGCATCGGCATCAACGAGATCTATGCCCGAGGCAGTGTCGGGATCGCGAAGTTTCCCGACGACGCGCAGGATGCGCAATCGCTGCTGCGTGCGGCCGACGCGGCGATGTACAGCGCCAAGGCCGCGGGCAAGAACACGTTCGTCGTGTACCGGCCGGAGATCGGGCACGAGACGAGTTCCAGGCTGCGCATCGACACCGAGCTGAGGCGGGCCATTGGGCGCGGCGAACTGGTGTTGTATTACCAGCCGATCGTGGATCTGCGCTCGGGTCGTGCGGTTGGCGTCGAGGCGCTGGTGCGATGGCGTCATCCGGAACGTGGCCTGCTGCCGCCATCGGAGTTCAT
>DASTGE010000775.1:0-12100 GCA_035719405.1 Burkholderiaceae bacterium | reverse complement strand
CTTGTGGTGCATCACCAGATCGAGCTGGCGCGACAGCCGCCTGTCCAGCTCGCGGACGACTGCATCGATCGGGCGCCCCCCATCCTTCGTGGTCAGGTCCGGCCCCGCACGCACTTCACGAGCAAGCGTGCGCAGTGAAGCCTCGAGCGCGCGCGTCGCGGCATCAGTGCGCGGCTGGAAGTCGCGTTCGAGCCGCTTCGCCAGCGCCTCCCCGCAGACCGCCCCGAGCTGGCCGGCGGCCAGTGACGCAAGCAGATCTCCATCGAGCAGGACATCGGCGACAAGGGCTTCCGCGGCTGTCTTGCCGTCCATGTAGGAGGCGAGGCTTGCGATCTGCGCGCGGGCGTCGAGCAGCTCTGCCAGCGCGCCGACCTTCTGCGTCACCCCGGATGCAGTGAAGTCATCGATGGACTCGAACGCGAGGTTGATCGCGAGCTCGCCTTCACCCCGCAGCAGGTCAGGCACCGCAAACTCGACCCGCGGCCGGAGGGCGCGGAGGCAGCTGTCGAAACTGTCGATGTCAACGTCCATGAACTTCCGCTCGGCCAACGGTGGCAGTCCATCCGTCGACCCGACCGCAAGGTCCGCGAGCACACCGACGACGAACGGCAGCTGAGTCTCGCGTTCGGCGCCGTAGAACTCGACGCTGTACGCGATCTGCACGCGGGCAGGCCGGCTGCGCGCGACAAACTTCCTGCTGTTCTCGGCCATCACAACTCCCCGGGCTCCGCACTACTGAACCAGTTTCGCAGAAACTGGTTGTCGGCCCGTGAGGAGCGGCGATATCGACGGTCGAGCGACGAGCAATGACGGTCATCGCGACACGCGACTGGATGGAGGGATGGAGCTTGTCGTGGTCCTTATTAATAAATCGAAGCACATACCTATGGATCTTTCTGACGACTTTCGAAAAGGCATCGCGACCACTCACAGCCGGGTGTCGCGCTATGGCTCGATCGCCTTTCTCGTGCATTCGCGCTGAAGGAACAGCAGCTGACCCCCGGTTCAAGAGTACGATGTGCTTCGCGTCGCTTACGAGCACGATGGGTCGTTCGGCGGCGATTGGGACGGCATCTCATGAGGAAGTTCATTCGGCACCCGATCGATGTACCGGTCGAGATGAGCCACCGCGATTTCGGGTGCGCATCCGCCCTGCACACCAGGGACGTCAGCTTGGGTGGCTTGGCATTGCTCACGAGCGAGCTTGTACCCGTCGGGGCAAGCGTCACGATCCGAATCCCTCAGGTGGATCCCCCGTTCGAGGCGCATGCTCGCGTGGCTTGGTGCCGCACACACAAGGACGCCGGGTACGAGATTGGCGTGACCTTCCTCAATGCACAAGACGCTTTTGTCGCGCGGATGGTCGAGCAGGTGTGTCACATCGACGACTACCGCAAGTCAGTGAGCCGGCTGGAAGGCCGCGAACTTGATTCAGAGCAGGCAGCGGCCGAGTGGATCGCGAAGTATGCGGCGGACTTTCCCGATATCGGTTCACAGGGCCTGCACTGACCTGATCAGCAAGAATGTTCAGCCGAGCGTACGGCTCCGAGAAGGCAGGGATTCATGTTGCAACATACGAGCCTGTTGAAAATCGATCGCAGGTTAATCGACGGCCACGATTCGGACCTCGATAGGTGGAAGCGGTCAAGAAGTTGAAACGCCGAGGCCGGTAGGGTGAACAATCGCTGACGCGGCGCGATCAAATCCGGCCGGTTTTCGAAGACATCCGCCATCGATGCGCAGAACACGCGGCGGCGGATGCCATCTGCGGCAGCATCCCGATTCCACTTCAATGGCTCCTTCCAGTGGGAATCGGTAAAGAACCGGCGCTCGGATGTCGGGCCCCACACATCGGAGCCGACACGCTTGGCCCATGACTCGGCGTAGCAGTGATCGCAGGCCGGGAACACCTTGACGCACCCCCACCAGGGATTGAAGGTATGGTGCGTCCACTCGATGCGGGAGTCTTTGCCCATGGTGAGACCCCAGTCTAGAACGGATATGTCTTCCAGACGACAGCGAAAGAGATTGTCGCCCTCCTCGCTCGGTCCGTGAGCTGAGGCAGCAGGATTTTTCCAGTGGCCCAGATCGCTCCCGCGTCAGATGATCCGGCGGTGGTTTCTGATCCACGCAAAGCGCGTCGGCTGAAGCGAACAACCAAACGATGGCAAACAAGGCTCCGCAGGCAGTCGCTTCGCTTCGATTTGCAAAAAGCGATTTGCATATGCGTCATCGCTCCGTCCGATCGGCCATGCGGCTATTGAAGGGGACCGATCGCGCCGTGCGTGTCGATCAGGACGTAGTCGTAGTGGTCGCGGACGTAGGGATTGTTGAGGGCGCGAGCGAGACACACGCGACGGTCCTCGCGGCCGTGCAGCCAGTGCTGCAGCTGCGCCTCGCCGAACTTCCGCGATGCCAAGACTGACGGGGAATCCTGGTTTCCCCCATTGCATGACCGCCAAGTAAGTCCCCTTCCTCTCCGCGTCCTCGAAATCGCCCGGCTTCGCTGCACTGCAGCGTTGGAAATACAAATTTTTGCCTGTCGACGCTTCGGGTGCACTCCACTCCGCTTCGTGCGTCAAATTTGACCGACCACCGAACTCCCCACCATTGGCGCAATGCTCTTCAGTCGCTGTCGC
Source organism: Burkholderiaceae bacterium (assembly GCA_035719405.1). Lineage (GTDB taxonomy): Bacteria > Pseudomonadota > Gammaproteobacteria > Burkholderiales > Burkholderiaceae_C > CAMLIZ01. The sequence continues at coordinate 9,461 of DASTGE010000775.1, read as the reverse complement.
GGTCATGAAGTCGTACCAGCGGATTTCCGCGACTTCGCCCGGAGCGACTGTCGCATGGCGACCAACAACGCGGAATTCGCACTATGGGAATATGGATCACCCGCTGCTTCCGAGGCGCACCGAAGCCTGCTGATCAGGAATTGATCGATACAGGCGGCGGTAGCACCAACAGCAGATCGAACGATCAGAGTGCAACCAGTCGCCTTTCGAGGCGCCCAAAGTCCAGCCCCGCGGGGACTCAAGGCACGATCGGCAGTGAGAAAGTCGTTGAAGGCAAGACGCGAAGCTGGTTCACCCGTCTGCGCCAAGGCTTCAAGGAGGGACGCAAGACCGAGGCGACGCAGGTGGGGATACAGCAGCAGACAGTCGGCACGCAGGAGCCGCCGGATGCGAAGCGCCTTGTCGCCATGCCCAGGTTCGAGGGGCGCGGTGAAACGAACATCGAAGGCACGCAACTGGACGTAGCCCGAGAAATGATGAAGGCTAAGATTCATGTCTTCGGCATCACCGACGAATCGCAACTGTCGCACGAAGAGAGGGCGCTTCACGACAAGTTAGACCGAGCCAACCTGCGGTTCGCGCCTTCCAAGGAAGATGTCGCCAAGGCAGACACGGCCACTCACGGCTGGGCTAAGGACGCCGCTGATGCAATGGGTCGGGGTGCCCTGGCAATCGCGAAGGAAGTCTTTGGATGGCGCAAGGCGAGCACCCTGCGGGACGCAGTGAAATGGTATCGAGCGGGAGAACAGGGCAAGCCGGCCGATTCGAAGGAGATGAGCCATGAGGCAAGTCTTGTTCTTGATCAGCTGACCACGACCGCGGTGATCGAGCGTGCCGAATGGGCATTGGACATTGCTCCGATGCTGAAGAATCCATCGGGCGCGGACCCAGAGGTCCAGGAACTGCTGAAGACGACGCTCAATGAGGTCAAGAAGAAGGCGCTTGAACTGAGCGAGAGGGAGGCCGTGGCCGCAAAGAACAAGGCACTGCACTCGCTGAGCGCCATGATGCCCAAGGGCCTGCAGGACCAGATGCACGATGACCTGGCTGAGTTGGCGCATCGGCTTGACCTGAAATCACCGAATAAATCGGTTCCAGATGTCCTCGGCGCCAAGGTGCTGACCGAGGAGGTGAAGCGTCTTTTCAAGTGCAACCTGGAGGAGGCAGCGAAGGCTCTGCACGACTTGCGCCACGTCGAGCCCAAGGACTTCTACACGCTCGCCCGAGACCTCATCTGCCATCCCGACGCCGGGAAATTGACGGAGAAGGGCTTGATTGCGAACCCGATGCTGCGGCTCGTGGCCACACTTTCGCTGCGTGCGTCTGGAGCGGCCATGATCACGGCACTGGTGCGCCCGGACGCCAAAAGCGCTGAACCGCTGCGCGTCGTATTGAGGGCGGTGGCCGCGTACCAGGAGCAGACGCAGAAGAACCCGGCCGGTCCGGGGATTTCTCAGGCTCAGCGCGAATGGCTGAGGTCAGGCCTCGATTTCGCCGCCTACACCCTCTTCCCTTCGGAAGGTGGCAGACACCAGACAAAGGACGAAAGTCCGGCAGCCATAAGGCGCCGCCGCGTCGCGTATCGCGCGCTTCAAAACGGCTTTACGACCAACGAGCCCGGCTCGGCATACGACCGTGTCAACGCGTTCCTCGAGTTGGCGCGTGGAAAGGAACTGCAGCAGACGAGAAAGCGCAACGTGCGAGCTGCCGCGGGCGCTTCTGGTCGAGTCCGAAACGCGATGACCAGTGGAATCGGGGACTCGACGCAGTGGCGCAAATCAGCGCTCAAGCAGCTCAGCAAGGCAGCTACCGCCACGGGACTGCTGCCGACGCGGGCTGAGGCACTGGCCGCGCTGAATCAGACGGCTTTCGACGCGCGCGAGGCGCTCAGCGAGCGGCACTACAAGGCGGCAAGGGCCGGCAAGGGTGATCTGGCGCCCGCGGAAAAGCTGCTGCTGGGCGTGTTGGAGGCAGCCGATCTCGGCGCATGGCCGCCGCACGACATTGACGTGAAGAAGCTCAAGCATCTCAAGGCGGACTTCTTCGATAAAGCCGAAGCCCGGCTCGGGCCCGAAGGGCTGAATTCGATGGATGCGGCCTTTCGAAAGGAATGGATGCAGTTGCGCACCTCGCATCCGAATGTCGGCCACTTGTTCTGTCGGCTTTGCCGCAAGGTCGACATGAGAAGGATCGTACATCCCGGTTCGACCGACGCTCCCCCGCGCAGTTTGCGGGAGCGTGGCGAGCTTTGGGACAAGCGTGCCGATGTCGCCATCGAGGCGTTCGCGAACCTGGCGCAGGTGTGTCGCTCGGCCACGGGCGGACCCGACGCGCGGGGTCCAGCGGCAGCTTTGGCCGCGCTTGCTGAGATGACGGCAGTTGAGCTGAAAAAGGTAAGCCCCAAAGCGGCCCTCGGTGCGCTGCGCATCGATATTTTCGAAAATGTCGAGAACGCGCTGGCGCTTCATCAGTTCCATACCCTGCCCAAGGAAAATCGCTCATCCTTTCAGGAAGTCCGGCGCATCGTGAGGGACAGCTGGCCCTCCTCGGTACGGGCCGATTGGGATGAGATGAAAGTCTCAGGCGTTGACGTCAGCCGCCTGCTGCGCAACCTGACCGACGCCATCAGTCGATTGCTGGGCGACCTGCCAACCCGAAACACGCCTTCGGCCGCGGCTTCGGCGGCAGAAGGCGCCGCGGAGGCGAAGCCGGAACGCATAATGAATTGCGTCGAAGCTGCCGGAGTAGCATTGAATGCATTGCACCGGGACACGCAGGTGAACCGGTTCGAACTCGCGCTGTGCGACACCATCACGGTGTTCAATGACGTCCGCGGCCCGACGGATGCAGCGGCCGTGTTGCGCTCGTTGTCCCATCGCGTAAGTCTCGGCGAAAAGCTGAAGGCCACGGATCAGCAGCAGCGCGGACTGGACGTCGGGAAGATCATAAGTCTGCCAATTCAATTCATCAGCGGAATGCCTCTGACCCTTGGCCTTGGCGCAAGCATCGGGGTCGAAACTTCGATGGACATTGCCATGAACGGCGCGGCTGTACAGATGTACCTTGGCAAGGGGACCACGCGCGGATTCAACGTCAGGGCAGGACTGGGCATCACCAACGTGAAGGCCTTGCCCCTGGGTCCGATGAGCCTGTTTCAGGCCGGACCACGTTTCGACGTGATTCGCGCAGACATGCAGCAGGAGTGGGCCAGACTCGAAGGCGTGACTTTGCGGCATATACGAACCTCGGGTCACGAGGACCAGCTGCGCCGCAGCTTCGGCGACATTCTGATCGACCTTATGGACCCTGAGGCCATCAAGACCGAGGACGGCCAGCAATATCCTGACCGGCTTGCCGCCCTGCTCGACCGCAACGAGTTCCTTTCAGTGGCCGAGCTTGTCAACACGCGTCGAACGAGCGGGGGTGAGCTCTCGGTCGGGCTGGGGGGATTTGTCGGGCGCTCAATGGGCGTGGGCGGTCAATCAGCGCCTTACGGTGGTCTGGCCTCCATCGGTGTTGGGTTGAAAACGCAGGCGGCGGACATGAGGCAGGTGGAGTCGGCAGCGCAGCTGAGCATTCAGGAGCACAGGTTGGCGCGTGTGAGCCGGCTGGAGCTCAAGCGCGGCGCCGCTCTGCCGTCGATCATTCGCATGACACCTCACACAAGCACGTTCGTCCGGGCCGGCACGTTCCAAACTCGTAGGGAGTTGTTGCAAAACGGCGCCGAGTCGCTGCTTCGCATTGTGACGAAGAACGGGGAAACCTGGGACACGGTTTCCCATTTTATCCAGGAGCATGAGCTTCTGGAGGATTTCCTGGAGAGCGTGGCCGGCTACATGCACCAGTTCTGCCGGTCCGCGATCGCGAAAGACGATGTGCACGGGGCACCGGTTGGTGAAAGGCTGGGGCGGGCATGGAACCGAATCTCCGAGTTGCTCGACGCTACGTCGAAAGCGCAGCGGCCGGTCGACACCTACACCCGGTCACTGAGAATGAGGTCAGAAACTGCACACGCCCGCGACCGCCTGGAGGCCTTGGCAGAGATCGCCAGCGACGCTGGAATGCGAAAGGAGGCGGCTGAAATCAGGGCAAGCGTTGACGAACTGCTGTCGCACGGCGATGCCTGGACCGCGATGAACATGCAGGTGCGGACCAAGGGAAGGGACGAGGTCGCCCAGTCGGTGATGCTCAACATTTTTGCGGGCAAGGCTGTTGGGGAGGCGACTCGCCTGCATGAGTTCTTGCCCCTCGGTGCCCAAAACGTTGGCCGGACACCCAATATGCCGGTGCCTGCACCACGCGATGACTTGCCGCCCTGGTCTCCCTCTCGGCAGGCTCTTCCAAGCCCTTTCACCAGGAAGGAATGGACCGAGCGCGCGGAAGACATGAAGCAAAGGCTGCAGAACGTCCAGGCCAGAACGACCGAAGCCGAGGCCGAAAAGAAGCTTCTGCAAAAGCAGATGCTGACGACCGAACTCGCGATTGATGGCAGGCTGAAGCGAGTGCGCAAGCAAAGAATGGAAGTCGAGGCCGCCATGCGGGAGGAACTGCAAATTGCGGCAGCAGTGGCGGGAGATCGAGAGCATCCGGGGCAATTGCGGAAAGCGAGCCAGAAACTGGATGACGCCTTTGTCAAACTCAGCCGCAAGGGCAGCACCTACGCTGGGAAGCTCAAGCGTTTCAAGGACCTTGACGAACTTGTTGTCCGACTTAAGAGGGAGGAAGAATCACTCACCAAAGATATCTCGGATGTCCTTTGGAAAGCCAAGGGCGCTCCCGTACGGAAGTTGCCCGAGTCGACAACGATCGACCAAGGTGCGAGGGCGAAAAATGCCGTGCGTATGGCTTCGCAGGGGTCGACAGGAAGTGAGGTCGCGGAAAAGGTGCCTTTCAGCATTCCTCCGCAGTCCGACATGGAGAAATGCGGCGCCGAGGAAGCGCGATCGACGACGCACGACTTGACGGAGGCGGAGCGAGTTCGCAAAGGCCGAACGTCCAAGGAAGCGAAAGACTCACTGATGAAGTTGCCTACCTCTCTCCCGCCGCCACCAAGATCCGGCACGAGGAGATTCGGAGCGTGGTTTGAGTCGAAGGCACACACCCTCTCCGGCAAGTTGGCGGGGTTCGGGGGGGCATCCAGAACCACCGAGCGCCCTGCGCGCATCCGAAAAGAGGCGAGCACGCCTTCGGAGCTCGCAATCGAAGGGGATCCGAGCGTGACCGCTCATGGACGCAGGCAAGAGCTCAAGTCTCGTCACCGGCAGTGGAAGGATCAGACCGTGGCGGCGACAGAAGCGCGAAGGGCGGCGGCCGCACCTATTGACGCGCACGCTCCCGAGGACGGGAACGCCACGGTCGAAAAACTCGCGGCCGACCTTAACGACATCAGCCGGCTGTTCGAGCGCCAGCATGGGCTGTTCGATCAATCGGGCGACCAGATGGGGATGGAGAAGTTGATTGCATGCATTCCGCTACTTTCCCCGCAGCCCAGGCTCAAAATGCAGACTTTGTCCGGGGGTCCACTGAAGAAGCGATCGCCGAAAGAACTTAAAGGCCCTGTCGTAGCGAAGCACGAGGAATTGGCAAAAGACCTGCAAGGCCGTCTCGACAAAGTCGAACGTCTGCACCGCGAGCTTGAAGAATTGAGTCGTGACTTTAACAATGGACTGCGGGAAATCCCGGAAGTAGGGCAAGTTGACTCAGCAGTTGCACGTCTTCGCCTCAAGCGAATCAAGGCAGACCTTGAAGAGTTGGAAAACTCTGCGAAGCAGAAAACTTCATTGAATGACGTGCAGGGTATTGCCGCGGCGGCGGTCCTCGCATTCGTCAAGCACAAGCACGTCGAGTTACTGCGGCGCGAGCTCGACCAGCAAGCTGAAATCATCAAGTACGCCAAGGATAATGGCATTCGACGCCTTGATGATGTCCAACCCGCATTCGCCAGACTGAAGGAAGCGCTAGGGAAGCTCAAAGAGCTCGAAATGGCGTCGAAGGAAAGTTCTGTTGCGTATAAGGAATTGGTAAGAAGGCTCAAGGGACCTGTCGAAACTCTCGAAGACGCCAACGAATGGAGCATGAGTGCCATCCGGACTATGGCTCAGTTGGTCAAGGATCCCGACCTGATGGCGAAGCTCCCCCTTTTAACCGCGCAAGAGGAGCTTGCGGAGACTGTGTCGCTTCTTACAGATGCGCTAATGGAAGCCGAGCGCGGAATGCGAAGTGCGGAAAACGGCGCAACGAAGTCGCGTAAGATGATTGATGCACTGGAAATGGATATATCCTGGAAGCGCGGCGGAAGGTTGTAGAACGGTTTGAGGGGTCCGGCCAGTCGGTGGGCGAGTTCTGCAAACGCGAAGGGCTGTGCGTGAGCAGCTTCAAGCGTTGGCGACCACGGGTGGAGGCAGAGTTACAGCAAGGGGCTGTGTCGCCGCTGCCGGCAATCGCTGGCGGATTCGTATCGACCTCGGCACGATCACGCGCTCCAGCGAGCCATCGCGTCTGGAGGTTCGGCTGGACCTCGGTGCCGGGATCAGCCTGTACATCGTCCGCGGCTGAGGTCCAGAAGAACCATGTTCTTTCCAGAAGCCAATGTCCGGGTGTTTTTGTACGGGCAGCCGGTGGACATGCGCAAGTTCTAAACGCGGCTCATCACCGCGGCCCTTGCGCGCATTTTGTCCCTTATTGCGACAGAACCCGTGCCGCCGCGTTACCGACGAAAGCCATCTTCAGGTTCGTGCCGCTGCGGTGAAACCGTTGGTCGCCCCCGGCCTCGATTGCAGCCCAGTGACCACGGGGTCGAGTTGCGCCGTGACAGCCCTGAAGAGCGCATCGATGTCGCGCGCGGCCGAATGCTCCGCACAGGCATGCTCGAGCGCGACGGCCGCTTCGGACAGGTCCGTCGCACCCAGCGTTGCGGCCTCGAACTTCAGGTCGTGCGCGAGGCGAACCATCGCCTCGGAGTCGGCGGCCGCGCGCGCGGCTGCAAAGCGCGCTCCAAAGCCCGCCTCACGCTCGACGAACGTGCGCGCGACCCACTCGTACAACCGCTCGTTGCCGCCCAGGGCCGCGAGCGCCCCACGAGTGTCCAGCCCCGGTGGTGTCGCAGGCTTGCCCGGGACTCTGCGGATCCAGCGCGCCAGAGTCGCGAAAAACTCGTCGACCTTGATCGGCTTCGCGATATGGTCGTTCATGCCTGCCGCAAGCACCTTCTCGCGGTCGCCAACCATCGCGTTGGCCGTCATCGCGACCACCGGCAGTTCGCGCCACTTCACCTGCTGACGCAACGCTCGCGTTGCGGTATAGCCGTCCATCACCGGCATCTGGCAGTCCATCAGCACGAGGTCGAATGGCTCGCGCTCGAGGCAGTCCAGCGCCTCCTGCCCGTTGTCAGCCGTGCGCAACACGACGCCGGCGTCGCCCAGGAGTTCACCCGCCAGTTCCTGGTTGATCGGGTTGTCTTCGACCAGCAGGATGCGAGCTCCAGCCACGCTGGCGCGGTGGTTGTTGAGCGCTTCGTCGCGCCGCTCGTTGCGCAGCGCTCGTTGCCCTGGAAAGTGCAGCGCCCCGAGGCAGGTGTCGAGCAGCGTCGAAGGGGTCACTGGCTTGGTCAGCGTCGCGGCCGCGGTGATTTGCGCCTCGGCCAGGCGGCGCGCCACTTCGCCGCGGTTGAACCCCGTCAGCACGAGGACCACCGGCGGCGGATGGCGCAAGTTCGTCCTGGAGAGCTCAAGCATGCAGTCGATGCCGTCCATCTGCGGCATCTTCCAATCCAGCAACAACAGCCCGAACGGCGCGTCATGCGCGTCAGCCTGCACGATGGCCCGAAGGGCGGCTTGGCCGTCGGCCACGGCCGTCGGCAGCAGGCCAAAGCTGACCGCCATTTTCACCAGCATCTCGCGCGCAACCTCGTTGTCGTCGGCGATCAGCGTGCGCGTGCCGCGCAGGAGCTCCGTCCGGTCGGGTTTGCTCGGCGCGGCCATCTCGGAGCGCAGCCCGAAGCGGGCCGTGAAGTAAAAGCGGCTGCCGCGGCCCGGCACGCTGTCCAGGCCGATCTGGCCGCCCATCATGCGCGCCAGGTGGCTGCAGATCACCAGCCCGAGCCCGGTGCCACCGTAGCGCCGGCTGGTCGACGCATCGCCTTGCGAGAAGGGCTGGAACAGCCGCTGCTGCTGTTCGGGCGTGATGCCGATGCCGGGGTCGCGCACCTCAAAACGTAGCAGCACCGTCGTGGCGTCGCGCTCCATCTCCTCGACCTCGACGACGATCTCGCCTCGCTCGGTGAACTTGACCGCGTTGTTGCCCAAATTGAGAAGCACCTGCCCGAGCCGCATCGGGTCGCCTTCGAGCGCCGTCGGCAGCGTCGGCGCGAGCGCGAAGACGAGTTCGATGCCTTTGTCCTCGGCCTTCATGCCGACCTGGGTGGCCAGGTCGTCGAGCACATCACCGAGATCGAACGGCACACACTCCATGTCGAGGTGACCGGCCTCGATCTTGGAGAAGTCCAGGATGTCGTTGACGATGCCCAGCAAAGACTCGGCTGCGCGATGCACCTTCTGCACGTAGTTGAGCTGCTGCGCGTTGAGGCCGCTTTGCAGCGCCAGGTGCGACATGCCCAGGATCGCGTTCATCGGCGTGCGGATCTCGTGGCTCATGTTGGCCAGGAACTCGCTCTTGGCGAGGTTGGCCACCTCGGCCTCGCGACGTGCCTGCCGGTCGGCCTCGGCCTGCCTTCGCTCGGTGAGATCGACAATGAAGGCCACGCCATGATCGAGCGAGTCGGGCAGCAAAGTGCCGCCGATGAGCACGGGTACCAAGCTCCCGTCCTTGCGGATGTAATGCTTCTCGTAGTTCTGGCAGCGGCCGGTGCGTTGCAACTGCTCAATGGCACGGCGGTCCGCCTCGGCTTCTTCTGGTGGCGTGAGCTGGGCCCAGTTCACGAGCCCGGCGTCCAGGTCGTCGCGGGTGTAGCCGATGATCTGCAGGAAAGCGTCGTTCGTCTGCTGGATCGCGCCCGACAGGTCCCAGAAGAAAACGCCCATCATGCTGGACTCGATCACCTTGCGCAGGCGCGCCTCGCTGGCACGCAAGGCCTCATGCACCTCGTGCTGTTCGCGCACCGCATGTTCCAGCGCGCTCAGCTGCTGGGCGACTTGTTGGGTCGTCTGCCACTTGGCGGTAAGCGCATGGGCCAGCTGGCGCACCTCGATCGGGTCGAAAGGTTTCTTCAGGATCAGCAAGCGGTCGTGCACGTCCAGCCGCGCGAGCACCGCGTCCCACGAATGGTCGGAGAATGCCGTGCAGATCACCACCTGCAGCCGCGCGTCGGCCTGCCACAGCCGCTCGATCGTCTGCACGCCGTCCCACCCGGGCGGCATGCGCATGTCCACGAACGCCAGCGCGTAGGGCTGGCCAATCCGCAGCTTCCGGCTGACCATCTCCACCGCTTGCTGGCCTTGCATCGC
>DASTGE010000774.1:0-3140 GCA_035719405.1 Burkholderiaceae bacterium | reverse complement strand
GCGGTGACAGCGCCGACAAGTATTTCCTGCGCACCGAATGCGTGGCGGGCGTGCAAGACATGCGCTTCCAGGAGCTGATGCCCGACGTACTGCATTGGCTCGGCATCCGCAAGATCCATCGCCTGGTCAGCATGAGCAACGTCAAGTACGACGCGATCGTGGGCAGCGGCATCGAGGTTGGCGAGCGCGTGAAGATCCCGGACGCGCTCGTGCCGGCGGACGCCCGTGTGGAGATCGAGGCCAAGATCGCCGCCGGCTACTTCACGGACGGCAGCGTGCCTGACAGCGATCGCCTCGCGGCGACAAAGGGGAGAAGTCTTGGTTGACGCAGCTGCCATCCTTCGCTCACCGGCGACCATCCGAGAACGCTGCCGCAATATCGCCGCCGCCGTTGAGGCGGGCGAATCACGTCACTTCCGCATCGACCGCTCGCGACTGCCGGACGTTGCCGAGCGCGTGGTCCGCGTGACCCGCCAGCGCTACCCTGACGGGCGCATCCCGCTGCACAGCCGCTGGCGCCACTTCGAAGCGGGCGGCGTCGATCGCAAGTCCGAACTCGATGCATGCATCGCGACGCGAACGACCGTGGGCATGGCCCGCGCATGCGTCGAATGCGTTCTGGTGAGCGTGCTGCTCGATGCCGGCGCCGGCCCGGACTGGCATTACACCGAGCCCGGCACGGGCCTGCGTCTTGCGCGCTCCGAAGGCCTTGGGGTCGCCAGCCTGCGGGCGTTTCTCGACGGCCGGTTCTCCAGCGACATGGGCGATCGTTGTCGGGCCGACGCCAAGGCGCTGCGACGCTTGCAGGCCTCGGACCTGGGCGCGATCTTCCAGGTCAGCGACTCGAATCCGATCGTCGGACTCGAAGGCCGTGCAGCGCTGCTTCGGCGGCTGGGAGATGCGCTGCAGTCGCAGCCGGAGCAGTTCACCTCGGACGGGCTGCCGGGACACCTGTTCGACGTTCTCACGCACCATCGGCACGCGCACCATCTGCCGCACGCCAACCTGCATCACCTGCCACCATCGACCTTCCGGCATCAGGTGACGGCGGCGCGTGTGCTGGAGACCGTGCTCGAGGCATTCGGCTCGATATGGCCCAGCGGGCAGAGTCTTGAAGACGGCACCCCGCTGGGGGACGTATGGCGCCACCCGGCCGCGGGAGGCGCCGGCAAGAGTGCGGGCTGGGTGCCGTTTCACAAGCTGTCGCAGTGGCTCACGTATTCACTGCTCGAGCCGTTCGAGTGGGCCGGCGTGGCCGTGACGGGGCTGGACGAGCTGACGGCACTGCCCGAGTACCGCAACGGCGGCCTGTTGCTCGACGGCGGCGTGATCGTCCCACGGGATCCCGCTTGCCTGGATCGCGTGATGACGCCGGGGGAAGAGTGGGTGGTCGAATGGCGCGCGCTCACCGTGGCGCTGATCGACGATCTTGCCCCGCTCGTGCGCGAGCAACTCGGCATGACAGCGGAATCGATGCCGCTGGCACGCATCCTCGAAGGCGGCACCTGGGCGGCCGGACGCCAGATCGCGCAGGAGATGCGGCCGCAAGGCGCGCCGCCCGTGCGGATCGAGAGTGACGGCACCGTCTTCTGAGTCCGTGCCTGCAACATGCCTTCGAATCTTCTGGCTGGCGCGAGCGGATACGCCTTCAAGGAATGGAAGGGCAGCTTCTACCCGGAGAAGATCAAACCAGACGCGATGCTCGCCTGGTACGCCGAACGGCTGCCGACCGTCGAGATCAACAACACCTTCTACCAGATGCCCAAGGCAGCCGTATGCGAGAACTGGCTGCGATGCACGCCGGAGCACTTCCGCTTCTCGATCAAGGCCTCGCGCCGCATCACTCACGACTCACGCCTGAAGGCCGACGCGGCAGCGGACTCGGTGCAGTACCTGTACCGGATGCTTCAATCGCTGGGTGACAAGCGCGGGCCGGTGCTGTTTCAGCTTCCGCCGTTCCTGAAGAAGGATGTGGGGCGGCTGTCCGAGTTTCTTCACCTGCTGCCTGAAGGCCATCGCGCCGCCTTCGAGTTCCGACACGACAGCTGGTTTGACGACGAAGTGTTCGATGCGATCAAGTCAGTGGGTGCGACCCTGTGCCTGTCGGAGCGCGAAGACAATGCCCCGCCGCCGCTGGTGGAAACCGCCCCCTGGGGATATTTGCGGCTGAGGCTGGAGCACTACGGGGATGCCGACTTGCAGCGGTGGGCGGAGCGCATCGGAGCGACCGGATGGAAGCAGGTCTACGCCTACTTCATGCACGAGCCGACTGCGCCGGCTTATGCCCAGGCCCTGATGCGGCATGCAGCCGCGTAATCCGGTTCACATCTCACCAGAACTTTGCGCAGGGCCCACGCAGGATGAAGCCGCCGGGCTGCGGGGCAGGCTCATCGCGGCGCGTCACCGACACGGCAAGCTCCGTCACATTCGCCAGCAGCTCCTCCGACGTGCCCTGCAAGCGCACGCTTCCTTTGCCCTGAGCCGGCACCTCGCCCAGCAGCATCGCCGCCCCGCTCGCCGGCAAGGCCCACAGCAGCAGCACCTGGTCCTCGCCATGACCGATCGGCCGCAGCACCTTGATGTCGACGATGCGCCCATGCCTGCGCGAGCTGATCAGCATCGCCGGGTGGCCTTGCGAGTCGTTGAGGATGCCGGCGTAGCTCGCGGGAATCTGGCGGTCGCCGATCATGTCCACGTCGGTGGGGCCGGTGAGGCGTGGCACGACAAGCGACAGGCTGACGCCAAGGAAGAGACCCGCGGCCAGCGAGCCCAGCAGCCGGGCGTCGAGCCAGCGTGCAACGAGGCGCGCAAGCGGCGAGCGTCGGTCCTCGACATCCCTTGAGTGCGGCGCGGTACGCGCTTCGATCCGCTTCCACAGTTCGGGGCTGACCTGCGGCACCGACAGCGGCGCAGCCATCGGCGTCAATTGCGCCTCCCAAAAGTCCACCGCCGCCTGCAAGCCACGGTCGTCATGCATCAGGCGCTGGAAGCGTCGGCGGGCGCGGCCCTGCAGCGTGCCAAGCACGTATTCCGAGGCGAGCCGGTCGCGCAGCTCGGGGTTGTCGTAATTCATGCCCGCCCTCCCTGCAGGCACGGCTTCAGCCGTTCGAGTCCGCGGCGTACCCAGGCCTTCACGGTAC
>DASTGE010000773.1:0-2149 GCA_035719405.1 Burkholderiaceae bacterium | reverse complement strand
CACGCCGGATGCCTCGTTGCCACCTATGGCAACATCACGCCAGAAGTACCCGCTTGTTGCCATAGGTGCCAACCTCAAGTTGACGCCTACATCACGTTGGGCCTAGGCGAGCTACGCTCGCGGTCTGCATGCATGGCGGGGGCATGTCAGCCCCCGTAGCCCCCTGCCTTGATCAAGATCCGGTAAGTCGATCGTGAGCTTGATCGTCGATCGTGAGGTTGATGCCGGCGATCGTGCGTGTGGATGCCGGGGGCCCGCCCCCGGCAGCCCCGACAGCCGGTTGCTCGGTCGACCACGCGGCCACGCCGGGTACGGCGTCACCGCTTTGCGCGCAGTCCTCACAATAGACCGCGGACGGGGCAGACCCTGGCTACGCCAGCGTCAGCCCCGATCGGCGGCTCGGAGGCCTCGATGCGCTGTTCGCTGCAGCAGATCTTCCAGCAGCACTTCGGCTCGTACGCGCAGCAGCACGCGCTGTGCGTGCGCGAGCGCACGGCCGCGCGCTGCATCGCCGAGTGCTTCACCGCCGCGCGCGGCGCGCACACGCTGGAGTGCCCGGCCGGTCATGTGGCGCAGGTGCAGTTCCATGCCTGCCGCCATCGCTCGTGTCCTCGTTGCGCCGAGCGGCCGCGCCAGCTGTGGCTGCAGGCCCAGTTGGAGCGGCTGCTGCCGTGCCCGCACTTCCACGTCGTGGCCACGCTGCCGCACGTGCTGCTGCCGCTGTGGGCGTTCAACCGCGCCGCGCTCGGCGCCTTGTTGCTGGGCTGCGTGCGCGACACGCTGCTCGAGCTCATGGCCGCCCCGCGCCTGGCCGGCGTGCGTCCCGGGCTGCTGATGGCGCTGCACACCTGGGGCCGCAACCTGTCGTTCCACCCGCACGTGCACTGCCTGCTCAGCGCCGGCGGCGTCACGCCCGACGGAGCGTGGCAGCACACGCGAGCCGGCTTCCTGCTGCCGCTGCGGCTGCTGCAGCACCTGCTGCGCGGCAAGCTGCTCGGGCGCCTGAAGGCGCTGCTGCAGCAGCAGCGCCTCGTGCTGCCGCCCGAGCAGCCGCTGGCGCACTGGCTGGCCTGCCTTCGCACGCTCTACCGCGCACACTGGAACATCGAGGTCCAAGCTCCCTACGGTCATGCACGCGGCGTGGCCGTCTACCTCGCTCGCTACGTCAAGGGTGGGCCGTTGCCGGCCGATCGGCCGCTGTCCATCGACAGCCATCACCTCGTGCGCGTACCCTACTTCGACCACCGTGACCACCAACCCAAGACGCTGTGCCTGCGGGTGCACGAGTTCATCGCGCGGCTGCTGTGGCACGCACCGCCTGCGCGCCAGCACACCGTGCGCTACGCCGGCCTTTACGCCAGCGCCCATCGCGAGCAACATCTCCTGGCGCGCACCGCGCTCGGCGCCACTGCCGCCGCCACCGCACAGCATGAAGCCTCCACTTCCGCCCTGGCCGTCCCCAGTTGCCCGCGCTGCGGCTCACCGCTGTCGCGCCGCTTCAGCGCTCGGCCACCGCACTTCTCTGGTGCTTTTACCCTGCCTCCATCGCCCACTCACGCCACCACCGAGCACCTAGGCCCAACAGGGCGTTCGAACGGACAGCCAACAGCTAAAGCCCCCCGCCCGCAGCCGCCGCCATATCATCTTGCAGCTGCGGGCGGGGGGCTTTAGCCGTCGGCAGCCGCTCAACTAAAACGTTAGGCCGCAGAGATGAAGCGACGTTGCGTTCTACTTGCCCTATTACCCTCGATGCCGGCGGGCGCAGTTGATGGCGCGGGGCTGCATGTCGAAGACGTGTTCGGAATACTGGCAATTCTGTTCGGGGCCGCACTGCCATTCCTCCTTGTCGGAGGCACCTTCGTCCTCGCCGTGCTCATGGTCCGGTCCATTTCTCGCAAGGCGTCATCCGATGGCGGGGCATTCGAGCCCGATGCCCTTCTGCCACCGGCCAGCGGACAAGTCTCGATCACCACGGAAGACATTGGACTCATGCTCCAATGGGGTGTGTTCTTCGATGGCACGAACTACCGCTTCGCGGGCCAAGTGCCATGCCGGAGCGCGTCCACTCGAGCGAAGGGTTAGGCCTCACCGCAAGATGCTTGAACGTTTGCCTGCCAGTACTTCGGCCACCTTGGACCCCAAGTGCTGC
>DASTGE010000772.1:0-4380 GCA_035719405.1 Burkholderiaceae bacterium | reverse complement strand
TGCTTGCGCATCTCCTCGATGAAGGTGTTCTTGGTCAGCATCGTCATCACCGCGAAGCTTCCGATCGCCTCGCAGATGAGCGGCAGCGTCAAATGCCAGAAGTAGTCGCGGATGCGTGCGGGCCATGAAAGCTCGGCCCAGTTGTCGGAGGTGAGGCCGCGCAAGGGAAACCAGTCGAGAAAGGTGCCGCCCGCGAACAGCACGATCAGCAGCACTCCGAGCACGAAGCCGGGGATGGCGTAGCCCACGAGCACCAGCACGGTGGTGGCCGTGTCGAAGGGGTGGCCTTCGCGCACGGCCTTGGCGACGCCGAGCGGAATCGAGATGAGGTAGGTGAGGAGGAAGGTCCACAGCCCCAGGCTGATCGAGACCGGAAGCTTTTCCTTGATGAGCGGCCATACGCCCTTGTTGTGCATAAAGCTGCGCCCGAGATCGAAGCGCGCAAAGCTCGACAGCATCTCGAAATAGCGGACATGCGCAGGCTTGTCGAAGCCGTACAGCGCCTTCAGTTCCTGCAACTGTTTCGCGTCGAGGTCGCGCCGCGCGCCGTAGGCGCCGCCTTCGCCGCCACCCCTCGCACTCGCACGCGCCTCGGCCATCAACTGCTCGACCGGTCCGCCCGGCACGAACTGAATCACGATGAACGTGATGGTCAGCACCCCGAGCAGCGTCGGCAGCATCAGCGCAATGCGCTTGGCGATGTAGATCCACATGGTGTGTCAGCCCCTGCGGCGTTCGGCATTGCGCTCGGATGCCTTGAGCCACCACGTCGTGATGGGCCAGGGCAAGCCGGAGCTTTCCGAGTCGATGCCGTAGTAAAGCGGCAGGGCGGCCGGGCGCTCGAAGCGGTCCCAATAGGAGACGCGGAAATTGGCGCCGTAGAGGTCAGGTACCTGCCAGTGCTCGTGCATCACGATCCGGTCCAGCGCGCGGCAGGCATCGCGCAAGGCATCCATCGTTTGCGCGCGGTTCATGGCGGCAAGGATCGCGTCGACCGCGGGACTCTTGACGCCGCGCAGGTTGCCAGCACCCGGCTCGTCGGCCGATTTGGATCCGAAGGTGTCGAGGAAGTCCAGCGGTGACGGCAGCGTGAAGTCGCCGGAGCGGATGGTGATCATGTCGAAGTCGTAGACCTCCAACCGCTTGCGATAGAGCGCGAAGTCGACCTGCCGGATGCGGCAGGTGATGCCAAGCTTCTCGAGGTTGTGCTGCCAGGGCGCGAGGCTGCGGCCCGCGCCCTCTTCCGGCGAGAGGTACTCGAAGGTGAACGGCTCACCTTTCGCGTTGCGAAGAGTCCCTTCCGAGTCCACCTTCCAGCCTGCCTCGGCCAGCAGGTCCCGGGCGCGGCGCAGGTTCTCGCGCAACGCGTTGGGGCCGGTGTCGGTGCGCGGGGGACGGTACGCGGGGCCGAAGACTTCTGGCGGCAGCTGCATCCGAAACGGCTCCAGCAGCTTCAGCTCGCCCGCGCCCGGCAAGCCTTCGGCCGCGAAGGGCGAATTGGAGAACAGGCTGTAGGCGCGCTTGTACTGCTGGTAGCGATTGAGCTGCTCGAAGTCGTAGGCCAGATCCAGCGCCTGCCGGACGCGGCGGTCCTTGAAGATGTCGCGCCGCAGGTTGATGAGGTAGGACTGCAGGCCTTGCCCCAACCCGCTCGGAAACACCTCCTTGCGGATACGCCTGTCGCGCCACTTCGGCCCGGCATGCTGGCGCGCCCAGCGGCGTGCCGAATACTCCTGGATCAGATCGAACTCGCCGGCCTTGAAGGCCTCCAGCGCGACTGCGCCGTCCTGGTAGTAACGATAGACGATGCGATCGAAGTTATAAAAGCCGCGGCGTACGGGAAGATTGGCCGCCCAGTAGTCGGCGCGGCGCTTGAACTCGATGCGACGGCCGGATTCGGCGAGGGCGATCTCGTAAGGGCCGGTGACGATCGGGTACTCGCCGACGATCTCGTCGAAGCGCTTGCCGCCACCCCACTTGCGTGAGAACACCGGCAGTCCGCATACCGACGTGACCGTGTCGACGCTGCGATCCTTCAGGTCGAACCGGACCGTGCGCTCGTCGATCACGACGACGCGCTCCACCCCGGCGAACACGATCCGGTAGCCGGGCGCCGCGTACTTGCTGACGAGCATCTCGAACGAGTGCTTCACATCGGCGGCCAGCACCGGGTCGCCGTTGATGAAACGCGCCTTGGGATGCAGGCGGAAGGCGACCGATGATCGGTCCGGCGCGACCTGCAGTGCCTCTGCGAGCAATCCGTAGACACTCGCAGGTTCGTCGCTCGAGCCGGTCGCCAGCGTCTCCAGCATGAACATCGAAACGCCCGCAGGCGCGTTACCGCGGATGGTGAACGGATTGAACTTGTCGAAGCTGGAGCGCCGGTCGGGGTTGTGCAGCACCAGCGTGCCGCCCTTCGGCGCATCGGGGTTCACATAGCCGAAGTGGGAAAAGTCGGATCCGTACTTGGTGGGTTCGTCGTATGCCGCCCAGCCATGAACCCATCCGGCCGAAGGAGCGCCGTCATCGGCCCGTGCCGAAAGGCAGGCCGGGAGCGCAGTGGCGAACAGAGTCTGGCGCCGGGTCAACAACATGCGGGAGGATTCTAGTGGTGTGCCGAAGGGGCGATTGTGGGGGCCTCGCCTGCACCGCACGTACCGGAAATCATCCGGTGCTTTTCCTTGGGCGGTTTGCGCCAAATGCTCAGGGCACGCTGTCGGAGTCGATTCCCTTGTCGACAATGGCGGCTGACCAATACGTGGCCAGCCATCAGTGTGCGTTCTGGGACACCTGCTGCAATACTGAATTGACGAGGCGGCGGCATCGCGACACAACAGCGATTGCCCGACCGCAACCTTCCCGCCGACAGGGTGCTTGCTGGGCACCCCGTTTTGCGTTGCCTCATTGCCCCTGCAAAGGCTCCCGCGACGTGAGGTGCAGTCGCATCTCGCACAAGAAGGAGCCAACAACGTGTATCACCAGAACTACGACCCGTTCGGCAACCCATTCCTTTCGACCGTCATGGCCGCGGTGCCGATCGTGGTGCTGCTGTATTTCATCGTGTTGCATCCGCACCGGGACACGGAAGGCCGGACGCACCTTGGAATATCGGCGCCGTATGCGGCGTTCTACGGGGTCATCGCGGCCTTCGTCGTAGCGTGCCTTGCGTTTCAAATGCCTCTGTCGTCGGCCGCCTCGGCATTTGCGCTCGGAACGTTGTCCGACTTTCTCGGAATTATCTGGATCGTGCTGGCCGCGATGTTTCTCTACACGATGAGTGTCGTCAGCGGAAAGTTCGAGATCGTCAAGGAATCGATTGTCCACAGGGCCCGATCTTTCGCACGCTGTGGTGGCATTCGATCGGCGGTGCGGCCGTGATCGGGTGATCGCGATGCTGCAGGCCTACGTCTTCCCGAGAGTGATTCCAGTTCTGCCTGTTGGAAAGTGACTTGCCGGTGAGGAGCGGTCGCCGCCGGCGCCCAGCCGCGAGCGACCTTGAGCGGCGGATTCATCTGCTCCAGCTGCCTCTAATACGGGTGTTCCCGATCGGATCCCGTATGCCGGTGGTTTGATAGCCGAGGCTGACAAAGGAGCCGGATTCCACTCGGTTTCCGGCAGGGGGCGGGGCGAAGGCACCCGCCCGGGAGACCGTCGGGCGCGCTACAGTGCGGCCCTGGCTGGACGCTGGCGACAGGCGCAGCGTTCTGGACGGGGCTCCGTGGGAGCCGTGCGGCAGCCCGTCGGCGCGCGCCGATGTCCTGCTGAATTGGAATCGCAGCAGCTTGGGGAGTCTTCATGAAACAACCTCGATATCCTCGCATTGTCTTCGGCATCATGCTTGCGTTTGCCGCCATTGGTGCCAGCGCCCAGGGAGACGCGAACAAGTCGGAATCACCCACCAGAGCCCAGGTCAAGATGGAGCGCGACGAGTTCCTGAAGACCCACCAGTGGGACGAAGATTCGGAGAATTGGGTTCTCAAGAAGGGCATGGAGCCGCCTGCCGGCGTGAAGCCCCGTTCGGAGGTGAAAGCCGAGCGCGAAAAGTTCTTGAGCAGCAACCGCTGGGACGAACCCAGCAGTGCGTGGGTGCCGGTTCAAGGCACGCCTCGCAATCTGAGCACGATGTCCAAGCAGGAGGTGAAAGCCGAGACCCGGCAATTCCTCCGCACGCACGAATGGGACGAGCAGAAGGGGCAATGGGTCGAACGACGCCCGTTGCGGAAGAAGTGAGGGTATCGCCTTCGCCGGACTCATGACCGCCGTCCGACTGGAAGGGAAGCAGGCGCCCTGCATGTCCGACCCTCGGTTCATGCCATGGCGCCGGCGGACTTCGGGCGCTTCAGCAACGCGCTGCTCGTCGGCAACTTCGGCGACGGCACG
>DASTGE010000771.1:0-8166 GCA_035719405.1 Burkholderiaceae bacterium | reverse complement strand
GAAGAGGTCGTTAGCGTCGACGAGCCGGTGGCAACCGAAGTAACGGGAATTGAGCGGATCGAAATGAATTGCCCGGTCGATGCGGAGGTGACGGTGCGGCACGAGGGCGACGTGGTGATCTTTCCCGTTGTGGAAGAGCGACTGGTCACTCGCAAGCAACTCGTGCTGATCGAGGAAATTCGCGTGACGCGTCGTACACGTCCACGGTCGGAACCCCAACAAGTGACGTTGAAGCGGGAGGAAGTGATCGCTGAATGTCTGGACCCTGAATCGGGAGAGTGGAAAGTGGTCCAAGCCAACTCATCCACGCCTTGAAATGCGTCCCCTCCTCACCGCGACTGATCGCATTGCTGTCGCATCCACCACTCCCTTGCACTAAGAAATCCATCATGGCTGACCAATGGCGGCGCGCCTTCCCCAGGGCGCGATCTCTCCTGCACGAGGCTGTGGATCAAGTGCAGTTTCGCCACCGCGGGCCGCGGCAGGATGAAAGGATAGAAGTCGTGCAGCCCCATGGCGCGTGACATCTCGTTCATCACTCCTGTAATGCGAACCCAACGATTCAGCATCCTCACGAATATCTGCGCGTCTGCCCGCTGCGGCTGCCAAAGGTCTGCCACGCCGAACGGCTCGGACTCGAGGTGATCCGCCGACGCTTCAATGCCGGCGCTGTCGGCGGTGTCGAGGGTGTCCCGGACATGCAGGTAGTGGGCCCAGCTCTCGGCCCAGTCTTCCGCGGGGTGCGCGCTTGCGTAAGCACTGATGAATCGCGTCCGCCAGCCGTGTGGAGGACCGGTGTTGTAGTTGGTCCTGAGCGCCGCGTCATAGTCGACGCGCTCGTCGCCGAACAGCTGGCGGCATTCGGCCTGCCAATCGGTGCCGGCTATCAACCGGTACCAGTAGTAGTGCCCGATCTCATGCCGGAAGTGACCCAGCAGCGTGCGGTACGGCTCACCCATGTCGACCCGGATGCGCTCGCGCACTGCGTCATCGGCCTCTTCGAGGTTGATGGTGATGATGCCCCTGCAGTGGCCCGTCATCACCTGCGGCCGCCCGGCAACACTTCTGAGGAAGTCGTAGGCGACGCCGCGGTCGGGATCCTCGTGCACCTTGGACGCGACGGGAAGCGCGAGCCTGATGAGTTGGGCCACCAATCGACGCTTCGCTCGTTCTATTGCTAGCCACAAAGGAAGGTTCCGGCTTTGGGTCAGATCCGGAATCGTCCGGTTCAGGCGGCAGGCCTTGCAAAAGCCGGAACGGCTCATGCGATCACCCGGCTCGACCAGCCAGTTGCAGGCGGCTGCAGAGACAAAGTTGGTGCAACGGCTGTATGCCGGCCCTTCCGCGGGATCGCCGGCGATCCGCCACGTCCCGGCCCTGTCGCCGGGATGAAGCGGGAACAGACGGCCACGGGATGGCACGTAGCCCAGCGGCGTCCCGCAGGCCAGACATTGACTGTTGCGGAAGAACACTTGCCTTCCACATCGGCATCGATATGCGAGAGGTGCGACAACGCTCTTGAGGCTTTGCATCAGTGCGCCAGTAGCACGCTTCGCAACACTGCCTCCCGCTCCGGTGGTCCGTCGAAGGCTCCTCGGTCCGTCCCCATCTGCTCAAGGGCCGCCGTCGACAGCGCCTCTTCGCAACGAATCGGCAGTTCCAGGCCAGGTCCTTCCAACGCTCGAATGGCGATACGAGGCGGACCCACCTGCACTCTGCCAAACATGGTCGCGAAAGCAACGTCCGCCGCATCACGCCCCGCACCGAATCGCATGAAGCCCATTGGCACGCTCGTCCCCGAAGGATCGAACAAGTACCACCTGTCGCTCAGGTAGACCTCTGCGTAGGCATGCAGATCGGGCGGCCCCAGCGCGGGGTCGGCTCCATAGTCGGTGCCGGTCGCCACCCTGGCAGGGATGTTCAGTGCACGACACAGCGCGATGAACAGGTGCGTGAAGTCGCGGCACACCCCCACGCCGGAGATCAACGTGTCCAGCGCCGACGTGCTGCTGTCTGATGTGTTGGACTCGAAGCGGACGTGATCCTGGACCCATTGCTGGATACCGAACACTCGTTCGTAGCCCTTGCGGAGCGCGCCGAACTCCCGAAACGCGAAGTTGAACAACCGATCGGACTGACAGTAGCGGCTGGGATAGACGAACTGCATCACGTCCAGGGGCAGATTCGTCATGTCCACCTCTTTTAGCGTGCGCGGATCCGCACGATGGTGTACGAGGTCAAGCGTGGCCTCGTACTGAAGGGACAGAGGCCCCTTCTCGGCGTGCATGCGCATGAAGCGGGCGCCGGTAGCGCGGTCCGTCGCGATCTGGGGTGCCACCGGCTGGCTCATGGTCAGCCTCTCCGATCTGACGACCTGATGAGCGGTCTTCGCCGCATGGACGTTGAAGATGAAGTCCGCGCCGTCCTGGCCGAGGACCTCGTACTTCAATTCCAGAACAAGTTCGAGTCGGATCATTGTTCGCTGCGTTTGAGTGAGCGCGTTGCGAAGACAGTGCATTGTTGAGATCTGGGAATCACCACGAACGGCACCGCGCAGCGAATGCGTCGGCCGACGGCAAGTGAGATCCCCCAGCTGACCTACTTGTCGTGAAGGCGCCCCAGCGTCAACAGGCAAACAGCTAACAGGCAAACAGCGCTCCCGGCGGCCATCGCCCTGGTCATATTCAGTCGAACCAAGAGGGCATGCATTCGGAAGTCGGAGCTGATTACACTGAGGAGCCACCCAGCTCCGTCAGAGCTGTTCGGTGGCGTTTAACGAAGGGATCCGTGGACGGGTCTAGCTGGTTTGATCGCACCCTGGCCAAGCTTATGCGCGCGCTGTTCGGCTTTAACGCGCTGCTCCCCCTGGGCCGTAGCGTCGCGAGCTTGGACGAGGCGCCTCTGCGCGCGCAACTGTTCACGGCCGAGGAAATGGACCAACACGGGCAGGTCGTGGCAGCCAGTCATGAGCTGACGCGAGCATCCCGACGCGACCGGTTGTTGCCCCGCCTCGCGGAGAACGAGAAAACGCTGATCGAGGCGTGCACGCTGCTCGCCCAGAGTACCGAGCGCCAGCGGCGCGTCACGCCTGCCGGCGAATGGCTGCTCGACAACTTCTATCTGATCGAGGAAGAAGTGCGAACGGCAAAGCGTCACCTCCCGCCGGGATACAGCCGGGAGTTGCCGCGGTTGGCAAGCGGGCCGAACGCCGGGCTGCCACGCGTCTACGACTTGGCGCTGCACGCCGTGGCCCACAGCGACAGCCGACTCGGGCGTGGCACGCTGACGCGCTTCATCGCGTCGTACCAAACGGTCAAGGCGCTGAACATCGGTGAACTGTGGGCGATCCCGATCATGCTGCGCCTCGCGCTGATCGAGAACCTCCGGAGGGTTGCGGCGCGGGTGAACACGAGTCTGTCGGAACGCGAGCTGGCGGTGCTCTGGGCCGATCGCATGATCGACATTGCCGAGCGAGACCCAAAGAGCTTGATCCTCGTCGTCGCCGACATGGCACGTTCCGACCCACCGATGACGGCGCCCTTTGTCGCCGAACTCTCGCGCCGCCTGCAAGGCCGCAGCACTGCGCTGGCGCTGCCGCTGAGCTGGGTCGAGCAGCGCTTGGCCGAAGGTCCGCAAACGATCGATCAGCTGGTGCAGCAGGAAGTGCAAAGCCAGGCCGCGGCGCAGGTGTCGGTAAGCAACGGCATCGCCAGCCTGCGCTTGCTCTCCTCAACGGACTGGCGCGAATTCGTCGAGACGCTGTCCCAGATCGACCACACGCTCCGCCTGGACCCGGCCGATGTTTATTCAGGCATGGACTTCGCCAGCCGCGACACCTACCGCCACGCGGTCGAGCGCATCGCTCGCCACAGCGATGCGGACGAGTCCGACGTGGCGAGCGCGGCGCTGCGCCTGGCCAGGGAGGCGGCCGCGGAACCAAGGCTCGAGCCGCATCGCACGCACGTCGGCTACTACCTTGTCGATGCCGGGCAGGACGAACTGGAACGCGTGGTCGCGATGCACGCGGCGCTGGCGCATCGGCTGCGCCGCGCCGTCGGGCGTCGCCCGCTCGTCTGGTACGGCGGTGCAATCGCCAGTGGCACCCTGTTGTTGGCAATGGTGCCGCTGGCAATCGCTTCGCATCGCTTCAGCGCTTCGCTGAGTGCCCTGCCTGTCGGCCTGTGGCTATCCGCGCTCGCGGTGCTGGCGCTGCTGCTGCCGGCCAGTCAGCTTGCGGTGGCCATCGTCAACTGGTTCGTACCCATGCTCACGCAGCCGCGCGTGCTGCCTCGCATGGACTATTCCTTCGGCATCCCCAGCTCATCGCGCACGCTGGTCGTGGTGCCCACGATGCTGTCGAACATCGAAGCGATCGACGAACTGGCCGAAGGACTGGAGGTGCGCTTCCTTGCAAACCGGGACACGCACCTGCACTTCGCGCTGTTGACGGATTTCGCCGACGCGGCCGAGCAGACGCTACCGGGCGACGAGGCATTGGTCGCGCACGCGCGCAACCGCGTCGAATCGCTCAATCGTCGATATGCCGAACCCTCGGACCAGGCACGCCATGGCGACCGCTTCTTCCTCTTTCACCGAGCCCGGCAATGGAACGTGTCCCAGCAGGCCTGGATGGGCCACGAGCGCAAGCGGGGCAAGCTCGCCGACCTCAACGCACTGCTGCGCGGCCGCGGCAATGACCGCTTCGCGCTGATCGTCGGCAATACGGCCGCCCTGACCAGCGTGCGCTACGTCATCACGCTCGACACCGACACGCAGCTGCCGCGCGATGCCGCACGGAAGTTCGTCGCGACCATGGCGCACCCACTGAACCGCCCTCGCATCGGCGGTCGGCCGGAATCGCCGCGCGTCGTCGGTGGTCACGGCATCCTGCAGCCGCGAGTGGGCGTGAGCCTGACCGCCGGCCGCACGCGCTTCGGCCGGCTCTTCGGCGGCGAGGCCGGCATCGACCCGTACACGCGCGCCGTCAGCGACGTCTACCAGGATCTCTTCGACGAGGGCTCGTTCATCGGCAAGGGCATTTACGACGTGGATGCATTCGAGCAGGTGCTAGGCGGGCGCCTGCCGGAAAACCGCGTGCTCAGCCATGATCTTCTCGAAGGTGCGTATGCGCGAAGCGGGCTGATGAGCGACGTCGAACTGGTCGAGGAATGGCCCTCGCGCTACGAGGCCGACGTGAAACGGCGCCACCGCTGGATCCGCGGGGACTGGCAAATCGTCGCTTGGCTCCTGCCCCGCGTGCCAGCGCTGGTGACAGCGCCGGGGAATCACCTGCCGCAATTGGCGCGCATCCCGAATCCGCTGTCGCCACTGTCGCGCCTGAAGATTCTGGACAACCTGAGGCGCAGCCTGGTTCCGGCGTCGCTCATCGTGCTGTTGCTGCTCGCCTGGACAGCACTGGCGACGCCTGGGCTCTGGACGCTGGCGGCGCTGGCGGTCTTGTTCGGTCCGGCGCTGCTCAGCCTCGTCGGCGATCTCCTGCGCAAGCCGGATGTGCTTGACTGGCGTGCGCATCTGAGCGAGGTGGGCTCGGCAGCGCAACGCCATTTCACGCTCGCGGCGATCACGCTCTCGACGCTGCCCTACGAGGCGTTCTTCAGCACGGATGCCATTGTGCGGACGCTGTGGCGCGTGCATGTCTCGCACACAAACCTGCTTGAGTGGCAGACCTCCGCGGACGCGGCGCGTCCTCGACCTGCCACAGCCACCGGCGACTTGGCCGAGACGTGGCGGCGCATGGCGTGGGGTCCGGGACTCGCGCTCGCCTTGGTTCTGCTCCTTGGCGACTTGCGACCCGCGGCGCTCGCGGTGGCCTTGCCCGTATTGCTTCTGTGGGGCGCATCGCCAGTCATCGTCCTCTGGCTCAACCATCCGCTGGCGCGCCGCCAGTCGACGCTCACCGAGGTGCAGGCGCTCTACTTGCGCTTGCTGGCCCGCCGCACGTGGCTGTTCTTCCAAACCTTCGTCGGCCCTGAGGACAACCACCTCCCGCCTGACAATGTGCAGGAACACCCCGTGCACCGTATCGCGCACCGCACGTCGCCCACCAACATCGGCCTGTCGCTGCTTGCCACGCTGACGGCCCGGGACTTTGGCTACGTGACGACCGGTGAGCTGATCGAGCGCGTCACGGCGACGCTCGACACCATGACGCGGATGCAGCGTTATCGCGGCCACTGGCTCAACTGGTACGACACACAGACGCTTCAGCCGCTTCGCCCGGCCTACGTCTCGTCGGTGGACAGCGGCAATCTGGCCGGCCACATGATGACGCTGCGCGCTGGCTTGCTCCTGCTCGCCGCCGAGCCGCCTGGCTTCCAGCAGCTGCTGCGTGGCATGGACGACACGCTGCGACTCCTGCGAGCGGCCCTTCGCGGCAGCGACCCCGCCCCGGTTGCGCGCTTCGCGGCACTGCTCGCCGCTGCGTCGGCCGATCCGCCGCACACGCCCAGCGGTCTGCTCGCGTCATTGCATCCGCTGACGCAGTGCGCCGGCGACGTGCTCGCGGAACTCCCCTTGCCCGCCCCAGTCGCCGATGGAACGTCCCACGACAGCGAGGCAGGATCTGATGTCGAGCGCTGGGCGCATGCGCTGAAGCGGCAGTGCGAGGCGGCCGAAATCGAGGTACAGGCGCTTGCCGAGGGATCTTGCACACATTCGGCGGACGAATGGAACGAGGAGGCCGTGGCCGACAGGCGCGACCGCCTCAGGCGACTGGCCGAGCGCGTTGGCAGCATGGCCCTCATGGACTTCGGCTTTCTCTACGACCCGGCGCGCGACCTGCTGTCCATCGGCTACAACGTCGACGACCGGCGCCTCGATGCCGGCCACTACGACCTGCTCGCCTCCGAAGTGCGGCTTGCCAGCTTCGTGGCGATCGCCGATGGCCAGATCCCGCAGTCGAGCTGGTTCTCGCTCGGCCGGCAGCTCGCGACGCTCGAGGGCAAGACCGTATTGCTGTCGTGGAGCGGTTCGATGTTCGAGTACCTGATGCCGATGCTCGTGATGCCGAGTTACGAGAACACGCTGCTCGACGAAACGGTGCGAGGCGCCGTCGAGCGGCAGGTGCGGTACGGACGCCAGCGCGGGGTACCTTGGGGCATTTCCGAATCGGGCTATCACGCCACGGACGCGCACCTCAATTACCAGTACCGGGCGTTCGGCGTGCCGGGGCTCGGACTCAAGCGCGGTCTTGCCGCCGACCTGGTCGTTGCACCCTACGCGACGATGATGGCGCTGATGGTCGATGCAAAGACCGCGGTGCTGAACCTGGAGCGCCTGGAGCGCGAGGGCCTCGCCAGCACATTTGGCTTTTACGAGGCGATCGATTACACGCCCTCGCGGCTGCCGCGAGGCGACAAGAGCGCGATCGTTCGCTCGCATATGGCGCACCACCAGGGCATGGCCCTGCTCGCACTGGCGTACCTGCTGCTCGAACGCCCAATGCAGCGGCGGTTCGAATCGGACCCGGCGCTTCAGGCGACGCTGCTGCTACTGCAGGAGCGTGTGCCGCGCGCGGTGCCGTTCCATCCCGAGATGGCCGAGCGCGTCGATTTCCGCAGCGGCCAGCCCAGCACCGAGACACCGACGCGCGTCATTACCACGCCGCACACGCCGTCGCCCGAAGTGCAGCTGCTGTCCAACGGCCGCTATCACGTCATGCTGACCAACAGCGGCGCGGGCTACAGCCGCTGGAAGGATGTGGCCGTCACGCGCTGGCGCGAAGACGGCACGACCGATGCGTGGGGCACCTTTTGCTACCTTCGCGACACCGAGACCGACACGTTCTGGTCGACCACGCCCCAACCCACGCAATGGCCTGCGGACAGCTTCGAGGCGGTGTTTAGCGAAGGCCGGGCGGAGTTCCGGCGGCTCGACCAGGGAATCGAAGCGTACACCGAAGTGGTCGTCTCGCCAGAAGACGACATCGAGTTGCGGCGGCTGCGGCTGACCAACCGCAGCCGCTCGCGCCGCAGTGTCGAACTCACCACCTATACCGAGGTCGTGTTGGCACCGGCAGCTGCCGATGCCACCCACCCGGCCTTCAGCAAGCTGTTCGTGCAGACGGAGGTGCTGGACCAGCCGTCACTGATCCTGTGCACGCGCCGGCCACGCTCCACTGAAGAGCGATCGCCTTGGATGTTCCAC
>DASTGE010000770.1:0-4493 GCA_035719405.1 Burkholderiaceae bacterium | reverse complement strand
TCGCTCGTGCCGAGGGCGGCGACATTGGCACTCGCTCGGTGTTCCGTGGTCGAAATAGCGTCAACCGCTCATCCATCACGCGCCTCGGCAGCGCACCTCAGCCCCAGCCCGTTTGGCCGGCCTGAAACCCGCAACCACTTGTATGTATAGATGCTCAAGGAACCGGGCTCGCGGGGGCCGCGTCCTGACTCAGCCGCGGCCGCCCGCCGACTGGCAACTACGCATAGTTGAATCCTATGCATAGGGGTCAGTACCGCGAGTTCGAGCGGTAGAGAAGCGGTCGGCGGCCGGTGCGCCGCCGCCTCACGAGAGTCCTACAGCCCTACGGCCGCAGTACCCGTACAGCAGCCATTCGACCCCAGGTCAGTCGCTCCGCCCAACGACTGCTTGATCCCCAGGCAGCGTGAGTACGCTTGCCGTCAGCAACCGCTGCAAAGCGGAGCGCCGAGGTTGGTGATCACGTTGCACTTTCGGGAACGAGTGCATTCGCGTGGAATGCCATATGCTCCCCCATGAAGCTCGCGATGAAGTAGTAGCTGTGATCGTAGCCGGGGCGCATTCGCAGCGTCAGCGGATGCCCGGCGGCAATGCACGCGGCCTGGAGCAACTCCGGCCTGAGCTGGATGGAGAGAAATTCGTCCGCCTCGCCCTGATCCACCAGCAGCGGTAGGCGCTCGGAGGCCGCTGCAATCAGCGACACCGCGTCGTGTGCCGCCCAGGCGTTGACGTCCTCGCCCAGATAGGCGTCGAAAGCCTTCTGGCCCCACGGCACCTGGACTGGGGCGACGATGGGCGAGAAAGCCGAAACGCTGGCGTAACGACCGGGGTGGCGCAGCGCCAACGTGAGCGCGCCGTGGCCCCCCATGGAGTGACCGAAGATGCCGCGGCGTTCGCCGGCCGGGAAGTGTTGCTCGACCCATGCCGGCAGCTCGTGCACCACGTAGTCCTCCATGCGGAAGTGCGCGGCCCAAGGTGCCTGCGTGGCGTTCAGATAAAAGCCGGCACCCTGGCCCAGGTCGTACGCCGGATCGTCGGCCACGGCGCTGCCGCGCGGACTGGTGTCGGGCGCGATCACGATGAGCCCGTGCTGCGCCGCATGCTGCTGCGCACCGGCCTTGGTGATGAAGTTCTGCTCGGTGCAAGTCAGGCCCGAGAGCCAGTACAGCACCGGGCAGCGCTCGTCGCGAAGCGCCGCCGGCGGCAGATAGACGCCCACCTTCATCTCGCAGCCCAGGGTGCTGCTGGCGTGCCGCCACACCTCCTGGCGGCCGCCGAAACTGGCATGGTGCTCGATACGTTCCATGGCGATCAGTAATGGACTACCGAGCGGATCGACTTGCCTTCGTGCATCAGGTCGAAAGCATGGTTGATGTCGGTCAGCGGCATCGTGTGCGTGACAAACGGCGCCAGGTTGATCTTGCCCTGCATCGCGTCCTCCACCATGCCCGGCAGTTGCGATCGACCCTTCACGCCGCCGAATGCGGTGCCCTTCCAGGTACGCCCGGTCACGAGCTGAAACGGGCGCGTGGAGATTTCCTGTCCCGCACCGGCGACGCCGATGATGATGGATTGGCCCCAGCCGCGGTGCGCGCATTCCAGCGCGGCGCGCATCACGCTCACATTGCCGATGCACTCGAAGGAGTGATCAACGCCCCAGTCCGTCATCTTGACAATCACCTCCTGGATGGGCTTGTCGTGGTCCCTGGGGTTCACGCAATCGGTGGCGCCGAAGGTGCGCGCGAGATCGAACTTCGACGGATTGGTGTCGATGGCGATGATGCGACCCGCCTGCGCCAGCTGCGCGCCATGGATCACAGCCAAGCCGATGCCGCCCAACCCGAACACCGCTACCGTGTCGCCGGGCTGCACCTTCGCCGTGTTCTTCACCGCGCCGAGTCCCGTGGTGACGCCGCAGCCCAGCAGGCACACCTGCTCGGGGTTGGCCTCGGGACTGATCCTCGCCAGCGACACCTCGGCGACTACGGTGTGCTCGCTGAATGTCGAGCAGCCCATGTAGTGGTGGATCGGCTGGCCGTTGTAGGAGAAGCGGCTGGTGCCGTCAGGCATCAGGCCCTTCCCCTGCGTCGCGCGCACCGATACGCACAGATTGGTCCTGCCCGACTTGCAGAACAGGCACTCGCCGCACTCGGCCGTGTACAGCGGAATGACATGGTCGCCCGGCTTCACGCTGGTGACGCCTTCACCCACTTGCACGACAACGCCGGCGCCTTCGTGACCCAGCACGACCGGGAAGAGCCCTTCCGGATCATCGCCGCTGAGCGTGAAGGCATCGGTGTGACACACGCCGGTATGCGTGATTCGCACCAGCACTTCGCTCTTCCGGGGTGGTTCGACGTCAATCTCGACGATTTGCAGAGGCTTGCCGGCTTCGAAGGCAACGGCGGCGCGGGATTTCATGGGAATCTCCTCGATTGGCTTGGTCGGTCGAAAAGCGAATTGACAGGCCGCGCAGTCACTTGAGGTACGTGCGCACCAGCGTTGTGATGTCGCGCGCGACGGTTGCTGCCTTGCGGGATGCTGCCAGCTCCTCGGATGTGTGACTCCACGACCTCTGACATCAGTCCGTTGATGGCACCGCGGATGGCAGCAAGTTGCTGCAGCACTGGACCGCAATCGGTCCCGGACTCCAGTGCCCGCTCCAAAGCCTCGGCATGTCCACGAATGCGACGCACCCGCGCCAACGCCTTCTTCTCTGTCGGCGAATGCGGCATGCGAGATGATGATAGTCCAGGGGAGTATTGGAGGATCGCGCTTGTGTTGCTGCTTGAAGCGACCGTGAGTCGGGCTGCAGGGTCATCCCCCATCTCGCCGGTATCCGCCCCGGCGTTTTTAGCTACTAATACCACACGCTCGCTTCCAAGGTCATTCACGTATCAGCGGACAATCCGTTGATGAATGAAACCGATTTGCTCGCAGTCCACCGTCAACAGCCTCTGTCAGCCCGCTGGTTCGGCTTGGCCAACTACTGCCTGGAGAGTGGCTGCAACGTCGTCACCTACGACGCCGACCACTTCCGGGCGGAGGTGGCCGATGGGCAGGCTGCCAGCCCGCTGACCGGGTTCTTCGAGGTCACCGTGCAAGAAGATGGGCGGGCCTGCTGGACCTGGGCCTGGACGCACGACGACGCGCGCGCCACGGCTGAACTTGAAAAGGAGGGTGGCGTCAGTGAGTCCTGGACGCAGGTGCTTTCCGACTGGCGTCAACGCGCGTTCCAGGCCTGACGCCGAAGTCCGTGAAAGCCCCCGCCCGCCTGCAAGCCTTGATTGCCGAAGGTTTGATCGATAGCGTTACGCGTCAGCTCAAGAGCGGCAAGGAAGCCGATGTCTACGTCGTGCACTGTGGCGGCGAGACATGCGCGGCCAAGGTCTACAAGGAAGCCCACAAGCGCAGTTTCCGCCAGGCAGTGGACTACACCGAGAACCGCAAGGTCCGGAACAGCCGACAGGCACGCGCCATGGCCAAAGGCACAACGTTCGGCCGTAAACAGCAGGAGGCCGCATGGCAGAGTGCTGAGGTCGACGCGTTGTACCGCCTGGCCGCAGCCGGGGTGCGTGTGCCGCGGCCCAGCAACTTCCACGACGGCGTTCTGCTGATGGAACTGGTGGCCGACGACCAGGGCGACGCTGCGCCTCGTTTGACCGATTTGACCTTCAGCAACGCCGAGGCACACGAGCTCCATGCCACGCTGATCAATGAAGTGGTGCGCATGCTCTGCGCCGGCGTCATTCACGGTGACTTGTCGGAGTTCAACATATTGCTGGCCGCCGACGGGCCCGTGATCATCGATCTGCCACAGGCTGTGGATGCTGCCGGCAACAACCACGCCCCACGCATGCTGATTCGGGATGTCGACAACCTGCGCAACTTCTTCGGCCAGCAC
Organism: Burkholderiaceae bacterium; assembly: GCA_035719405.1. Lineage (GTDB taxonomy): Bacteria > Pseudomonadota > Gammaproteobacteria > Burkholderiales > Burkholderiaceae_C > CAMLIZ01. The sequence continues at coordinate 592 of DASTGE010000770.1, read as the reverse complement.
GCGCCCGCCTTGCTTTCCACGCAATACGGTGCAGAGATCTGGGCGCTTTACGCCAGCGGAGTTCTCGTGCCCGACATGCCGCTGACCGGCCGCTACGAGCAACAGCCCGGCGCTGTGGATCTGTCCGGCGTGTTGCGCGAGATCGAGGACGCGCAGCTCGAAGAAGCGGCACGTCAGGAACGCATGAGCTGACATGCTTCGAGCACTCGACTAGCGCTCGCTCCAGCTGGCGGTCGCCTCGGCTGCGTGTAGGTCAGCTGCACCTTCGATACCGACGATTGGACAGGCGCTTTGCAGTCTGCGGCCAATGGCCGGAAGGGACCAAGTTCACGAGTAGCAGCTGCGGCGATCAAATACCGCATCCGCTGCGAAGCCGCTCTCCAACTGCCGATGGCTGTTCCAGACTGGGTCAGTCGGTGAGGGGGGGGGAATCGAATGTCGGCAGCAACCGGAAGCTACCGTTCGTTGGTTGCGCGTGGCGAATGACCGGTGTACCTCGGGACCTGTCGGACGAAGGCCGCCTGATGGCAACCTTGGCCTTTGCTCATGCTGGAACTGGCCAGCGACAGCTTCGGTTCACGGTCGACGGTCG
>DASTGE010000769.1:0-6338 GCA_035719405.1 Burkholderiaceae bacterium | reverse complement strand
ATGGCGGATTGGGTGAGGAACAGCTCCTCTGCCGCCGCGCGGAAGCTCAGGTGCCGCGCGACCGCCTCGAAGGCACGCAGCGGCCCGACGGCAAGGGGTCTCTGCCGGACCGGTCTATTCATGCGAAACGGGAATCAATGGCGCGGGCCGAAGTCATTGGATCTGCGCCGCCCTAACGACGATGATCAAGGTCATATCCCCACTCAAAGGAGTATGCCATGAGCCTCTCGCTGATGAGTCGCTCGCAACAATCCATGGCCGCCGGCATCCGGCTGAGCCTCGCCGAGGGAAAGGCCATGCGCCTGCCCGCCACCTCGGCTGAACGTTGGCTCCAGGTCACTCAAGGTCGCGTGTGGCTCACCGCCACCGCGGACAAAGACCATCCCGTATCCGCCGACTGCTGGCTGACGGCCGGGGAACACACGTCGCTGAAAGCAGGGCAGGATGTGGTGGTCGAAGGATGGCCACACGCCCACTTCCATCTCCTGTCCCAGCCGCCCGGTCGGTCTGTCAGGTCTTGGCGCGGCGTTGAGGTCGTTGTTGCGCTTGGTCGCTGGTTGCGGCGTCTCGGCCGGCGGCCTTCCGCGGCCTCGTCTTGCGCGAATGGCTGAGGTCGACAGGCGCGGCCTTCGCCCGCGCGCGAAGGGCGGCCTGCATCGCCAGCCGAGCCCAGGGCAGCATCAGCGCGGGCGATTCCATCGCTTCAGGAGGTGCGCTCCAATACCCGATCGTCACGCGCTTGCCCTTCGCGTCGTAGACGAACGGCTGGCATCCTGCGGCCTGGAAGCGGGCGCAGCTTTCATCGTCGATCTTCAAATAAAGCCGGTCGAAGGCGATGAGCCCGACAAACACGTCGTCGACGTACAGACCCCACCCGCCGAACATCCGGCGTGAGCGGACACGTCCGAGCGGCGCGAGCAGCTCGAGACAATGATCGACGAGGACTTGTTGCAACATTGCAAAGCGAGTGTAGGCGCACAATCGAGGCATGCCCTCCTCATCGTCCGGCTTCAAGCTGCCTTTCGATCCTCTGCGTGACAAGACCAAGCTGCGCCGGCAGTTGCAGGCCGAGCGACAAGCGATGGTCGACCGTCATGAACGCGCAGTGCAACTGCAGAGCGTCCTGCGCGTCTGGCTGGTGGGGCGTCCCGAGGTGACAATCGGCGCCTATTGGCCGATCAAGGGAGAGTTCGATGCCCTTCCGGCGCTGTTTCGCTGGAGTGAGGCTGACCCTGCCAGGCGCATGGGGCTGCCGGTGATGGACCGTGAGACCAAGCAGCTGCGCTTTCACGTCTGGTATCCCGGCTGTCCGATGGAGGACGATGCCTACGGTATTCCCAAGCCGAAGGACACCGAGGAGTTCGAGCCTCAGTTGCTCCTCATTCCCTGCGTTGGATTCGGCCCCGGGGGTGTGCGCCTTGGCTATGGTGGCGGTTTTTACGATCGCACGCTGGCCGCGCTCGATCCAAGACCCTACAGCGTCGGTGTGGGCTACGCGCACGGTTGGCTGCCGTGGCTCGAGCCCGAGCCGCACGACATGCCGCTTGACGCGATGCTGACGGAAGACGGAGTCGCGTGGCAGCGACAGAGTTGAAGCCTGTTGCGCCCCTCGTGCAAAGCCTGATGGGAGTCAGGCCATCAAGCTGAGGCGTCGGCAGATCTCCAGCGTCGCGGGGGCCTGGTTCATCGTGTAGAAGTGAAACCCTGGCGCGCCGCCCGCACGCAGCCTCTCGCACAGCGCAGTCACGACATCCAGCCCGAAGGCCCTGATCGAGGCGGAGTCATCGCCGAAGCCTTGCAGCCGCAGCCGCACCCAGCGTGGTATTTCGGCGCCACAGTTGTCGGCAAAGCGCATCAGCCCGCTGGCGTTCGTGATCGGCATGATGCCCGGCACGATCGGCAGGTCGACGCCCTGCTTGCGTACCTCGTCCACGAAGCGGAAGTACGAATCAGGATTGAAGAAGAACTGCGTCAGCGCCGAATTCGCGCCCGCGCGCGCCTTCGAGATGAAGGCCTTGAGGTCGGCCTCCGGCGAGCGAGCCTGAGGATGCACTTCGGGATACGCCGCCACCTCGACGCGGAAGTCGCCGCCCGTCTCGGCACGTATGAACGCGACCAGGTCGCTCGCGTAGCGGAACTCCTGCGAGGCACTGTCACCCCAGCCGCTCGGCAGGTCGCCGCGCAAAGCCACGACCCGCTTGATGCCTGCAGCCTTGAACTCTGCGAGCTTTGCTCGAACCGACGCGCGGCTTGCCCCGATGCAGGAGAAGTGCGGCGCGGCATCCACACCCTCGGCGAGGATGGCCTGCACCGCTTGCAGCGTGCCATGCTGCGTCGAGCCGCCGGCTCCGTAAGTGACGGAGCAGAACTCGGGCTCCAGCACATACAGCGCCTGCCGGGTCGCCGCGAGCTTGGCGACGCCGTCGGGTGTTTTTGGCGGGAAGAATTCGAGGCTGAGCGAGAGCGACAGGGGTAAGGTCACGGAATTGATCCTTGTAGCGGGCTTGCTGCCCAGACAAAGAATTCCTGGTTGCCGTCGCCGCCTGTGATGGGGCTGGGAAACCAGTCATGCACGAGAAGTCGGTGCCCGATGCAGGCGTCGCGGATGCGCTGCTCCACACGGGCGTAAAGGGTCCTGTCCTTCACCAGGCCGCCCTTGCCGATGTGTCCGGGCTGAAGCTCGAACTGCGGCTTCACCAGCATCAGCAAATCGCCGCGCAGCAACGAAGCGAGTGCGGGCAGCACGAGGGTGAGAGAGATGAACGAAAGGTCGCCGACGATCAGGTCGTAGCACGGGAAAGGAAGGGCCTCGGCGCGCAGATCCCGGGCGTTCAAACCTTCCAGCGCCGTGATGCGCGGGTCGCCACGCAACCGTTGCAGAAGCTGGCCGTGGCCCACGTCGACGCCCACCACATGGCGTGCACCCGACGCGATCAGCACGTCGGTAAAGCCACCCGTGCTTTGTCCGGCATCGAGGCACAGGCGACCGCGGACGTCGAGCCCGGTGTGGTGCAGGGCTGCCTCAAGTTTCAGGCCGCCCCGTGAGGCCCAGCGCAGCTCCGCCGCATCGGTGACTTCCAGCGGGCAATCCGGAGGCACATCGTCCCCCGCCTTTCGCGGCACGGTCCAGCCATTGGGGCCGAGCCACCTCACGCCTCCGCGTTCGATCAGCCGTTGCGCGGCCGAGCGCGTCGGCGCCAGGCTTTTTGCCACAAGCAGCTGATCGATGCGGGTCATTCGGCTTCTCTCGCAGGCACCGGGTCGCGTCAGTAGCGGTAGGTGTCCGGCTTGTACGGACCCTCCTTCTTCACCCCGATGTAAGCGGCCTGTGCCCCGGTCAGCTCAGTCAACTGCGCACCGAGCTTGCTCAACTGCAAGCGGGCCACCTTCTCGTCCAGGTGCTTGGGCAGCACGTACACGCGGCCCGTCTGGTACGCATCAGGCTTGGTGAAGAGTTCGATCTGCGCCAGCGTCTGGTTGGCGAAGCTCGAGCTCATCACATAGCTCGGGTGTCCGGTGGCGCAGCCCAGGTTCACCAGACGGCCCTTGGCAAGCAGGATGATCCGCTTGCCGTCGGGGAAGATGACGTGGTCGACCTGAGGCTTGATCTCCTCCCACTGATAGCGCTCCAGCGAGGCGACGTCGATCTCGTTGTCGAAGTGACCGATGTTGCACACGATCGCCTGGTCCTTCATGCGGGCCATGTGGTCATGCGTGATCACGTCGCGATTGCCCGTGGCAGTGACGAAGATGTCGGCCTTGTCGGCCGCATAGTCCATCGTCACGACGCGATAGCCTTCCATCGCGGCCTGCAAGGCATTGATCGGGTCGATCTCGGTCACCCACACTTGCGCAGACAGCGCACGCAGGGCCTGCGCACATCCCTTGCCCACGTCGCCGTAGCCGCAGATGAGCGCGATCTTGCCCGCGATCATCACGTCTGTCGCCCGCTTGATGCCGTCGACAAGGGACTCGCGGCAGCCGTAGAGGTTGTCGAACTTGCTCTTCGTGACCGAGTCGTTGACGTTAATGGCGCGGAACAGCAGCGTGCCCTTGGCCGACATCTCGTTCAGCCGATGCACGCCGGTGGTGGTTTCCTCCGTCACTCCGATGATCCTGGCCGCCTTGCGGGAGTACCACGTCGGATCTTCGGCAAGCTTGGCCTTGATCGAGGCATAGAGGCAACGCTCCTCCTCGCTCGTCGGGTCGGCCAGCACCAGAGCGTCGGCTTCCGCGCGCTTGCCGAGATGCATGAGCAGCGTCGCGTCGCCGCCATCGTCGAGGATCATGTTGGGACCCTCGTTGTCCGAGCCCTTCGGTCCGAATTCGAAGATGCGGTGCGTGTATTCCCAATAATCGGCCAGCGTCTCGCCCTTCACGGCGAACACAGGCGTGCCGACGGCGGCAATGGCTGCGGCGGCGTGGTCCTGGGTCGAGAAGATGTTGCACGAGGCCCAGCGAACCTCGGCGCCCAGTGCCTGCAGCGTCTCGATGAGCACCGCGGTCTGGATGGTCATGTGCAGCGAACCCGTGATGCGGGCGCCCTTCAGCGGCTGCGACGCGGCGAACTCCTGTCGGATCGCCATCAGGCCGGGCATTTCGGTCTCGGCGATCTTTATTTCTTTGCGGCCCCAATTGCCGAGCGATAGGTCGGCGACCACATGGTCCTGGGCAGGCTTGAGCACGGCGGCGTTCATCGGGATCTCCTGTCGGTGACCCGTTTCGCCGGCAGCGCGCGGAAAGCGATGCTCACTCACCCACATTGACAGCGAAGCGGGTGAGCGCGGTTGCAAGGGAAGGTTTCCGAGCCTGGGGCACTGGTGTGCCTTGCAACGCTCCTCGGAATTGATGTTCATTGTAGCGACGATGCAAGCGAGTGGGTGGTGCAAAACCCCACGGGGCGACGCGGCCCCACATGATGTCAGGGGGTCGGCGGTTTTCGGTGTTTCCGCACAAACACCTCGTGCCCTGCATATCAAGTCCGCTTCGCCCTGGGCCGATAAGCGACGAACTTCCATGAAATTGGCCCCCTCATCCAAGCCGCACGGCCCCATGATGCGACCGAATTCGTCCGGCAAGTCCTTGGGCTTCGTGGCAATGCTGATCGTCGGCAGCGTGCTGACCTTGCTTGCAATAGGCCAGGTCATGCAACGCGCCGTACAGACCCAACTCGAGTCCGAAGCCGAGTACGCCGCGATGCATTGGGCTTCCTTCATGCGCGACACGGTGCCCGATCTCGAGGCGGCTTTTGCGGGGGAAGGTTTCACTCCCGACGCGCAGAGGCAATTGCAGCAGCTGAGGCGCGCAACGGAGGTCTTTCGTTTTCGCCTGTTCGACGTCGGTGGGGCGCAGTTGCTCGCATCCGATGATCTGGAGCACGAAGCCCCTCTTGGTCGGATGTCGCTGGAGGAAGCTGCCCTCGCAGGTCTTCATCACGACCCGGCAGCAGTGCGGGCAGCCGAGAGTCGTCGCCACGTTGTGGAACTGAGACGGCTGGACGATGACGACGAGTCGAAGGTCTACAGCAACGCTTACGTGCCGTTGCTTCAAGGGCAGAGGCTGATCGGGGTGGTGCAATTCAGCGCCGATCAGACCGCACGCGAGCATCGTATCGCCGAGGCCTTCCGAGGTGTGGCGCTGACGGTGGCCGCGCTGCTGCTGGCGCTTGCAGGCGTCGGCATGTGGCATCGGGTTCAGCGTGCCCGGTTGCAGCATCTTGCCGATGAGCGGATGAGATACCTCGCGCAGCACGATGCCCTTACGGGCGTGCTCAACCGGACGAGCTTTCATGAGGCGTTGCATCAGGCGCAGGCGCGCGCTGAAGACGCAGGCCGGCCCTTCGCCGTGCTGTGCATCGATCTCGATCGGTTCAAGGACGTCAACGAGCTTCTAGGCCCCGCAGGCGGCGACGAGATATTGCGCGCGATGGCTCGTCGTCTGCAGCAGTTGCAGGGCGGTGGCGACCTGCTTGCGCGCCTCGAGGGCGACCGATTCGCGGTCCTGCAGACCGCCGTCCGCGGCGCTGACGACGTGGCCTCGCTCGGGCAACGGATCATCCAGGCGCTCGCGCAGCCTTACGAGGTGGCGGGGCAGGTGATCGTCGCGGGTGCGAGCGCGGGGGCCGCCGTGTATGGAACGGACGGGCGCGACCGAAATGAGCTGCTGCACAAGGCAGATCTCGCCCTGTATCGCGCAAAGTCGGGCGGGCGCGGCGTCTTCAGCTTCTATGACGCGAGCCTGGACGAGAAGGTGCAGGCCCGTCGCATCATCGCCCGCGAGCTTCGGCAAGCCATGCATGCCGACCAGTTAAGCCTGCATTATCAGCCGCTGTACGAACG
>DASTGE010000768.1:0-8460 GCA_035719405.1 Burkholderiaceae bacterium | reverse complement strand
ACTGGCGCAAGTACGGCCTGCGGGATCCCCGTGGCGGCGGACGTTCATCGGCGCGCCTGACCGCGCCCATGGTTGCCGCCGGCGCAGTGGCCAAGAAGTGGCTCGCCCAACAATACGGCACCCGCTTTCTTGGCTACATGACGGCCATCGGCGAGATCGAGATTCCCTTTGAGGGTCCAGAGCACATTTCCGGCAACCCGTTCTTCGCGCCCAGCGCGTCGATCGTTCCGCGTCTCGAAGCGTACATGGACGCGATGCGCAAGGCCGGCGACTCATGCGGCGCGCGCGTGCAGGTCATCGCCTCCAGCGTGCCCGTCGGGCTCGGCGAGCCTCTGTTCGACAAGCTCGACGCCGACATCGCGCACGCCATGATGGGCATCAACGCCGTGAAAGGGGTCGAGATCGGTGCGGGCTTTCGGGCCGTGGCGCAGAAGGGAAGCGAGCACGGCGACGAACTGAGTCCGCAGGGCTTTTGCAGCAACAACGCAGGCGGCGTGCTCGGCGGCATCTCGACGGGGCAGGACATCGTCGTCTCGATCGCAATCAAGCCCACCAGTTCGATCCGCACACCCAAGGCCTCCATCGACCGCAGCGGCGAACCGACCAAGGTGGAAACTTTCGGCCGCCATGATCCATGCGTCGGCATTCGCGCCGCGCCCATCGCCGAGGCCATGCTGGCCCTCGTGCTCGTGGATCATGCGCTGCGCCACCGCGCGCAGTGCGGTGATGTCGGGTTGCCGATCCCGCCGATTCACGGCAGCACGTCCTGAAACAGCGGCTGGCGGCAGCCGGCGACGCGAGCGCCACCGCTGTCGGGCCAATGGCGTCAGTGCGAGGGCATCATGTGGCCCTTCGGCCAGTCCGTACTCGCGTTGGCCCATCGGCCGCTCCAGTCCAACATGTCATTCCAGGCTGAACTGGCCATCGTCATCGCCTGCCGGGCCGCTTCCTGCATCGGCCACAGGAAGGGGTTGGAGGTGAAGGGGTTGGTCACATGCTCCACTTCAGCTTCAAGAACCTCAGGCGTCTGCGCAAGTGTTGATTGCAGCCGCGCACATGCCGCGAAGGCGTCCATGGTTGCGCTCTGCAGGCGGGCAATGCCGCTGGCCGCTTCGTTGATCGTCTCGAGCGCAGTCCGCGTCGAGAGTTCGCCCATGCGGCTCCAGTAATCGAACGCGCTTTCCGTGTCGACGCGCGCCAGCTCCAGCTGGATGGCTGCCAACTCCGCGATCCCGCGTGCCTGCTTCACCTGCTCGGCCGCCTGTTCGTGGGCTGCCTCGGCACGCTTGGCCACCTCGTGCTGAGCCTCGCGCACGGCCTCGGCATTGCGCAACAACGAGACCGTGCTGGCAATCTCCCAAGAAAGCTGTTCCTTGGCGGTGATCGTCGACCAGGTATCGAGGGCTCCGTCGAACGTCGCGTCGCGTTCACTGTCGACATTGGCGCTGGTCGAGGTGTCCGCGCCGGCGGTTTCGACGGCCGGAGCCGCTCTTTCCATGTCTTCGACCGCCGAGATCGACGTCACCGCCGCCGGTGCGGCGGCCTTCCTGCGGCCGTTGGCCTCGCGGGTGGCATTGGTGGCCATGATGTTCTCCTGAGTGGCAAAGAAGCTGAAGGGAGTACCCATCCCTGGTCCTGGGATGACCTGCCGGAGGCGACGATAGAGCGTCGGCACGGACAGGGCAAGGGGCGCACGCGAATGAATCGATGAGCCTCCTGTAACACTTTGTTCCTGTTTGCCCTCGCGCAAGAATTCGCCGCGACTCGCCGTCCGCCCTTGCGGGCACGCCGGTGGCTGTGCCCCAGATAGGCTGGTCCTCCCGCTCGACGAGCGGGAAGCCGCGGCCGGCAAGTCTTCAATCCCGCCATGCCGTCCCAATATCTCCTTGGCTTCGCCCCGCTTCATCAGGGTCGGATGACAGCGATCGTCGTCGCCCGGAAAGTCCATCACCTGCCGCGACGCTTTCAGGCGTCCGGCCACGAACAGGGGCTCGTGGCCCACTCGGGGCCTGTATCGCCGCCGTCTCCCCAGGACAAAGGATCGTCAGCGGGTGACGCCGGAACCATCGAGCGGCGACGGGTGCTGGTGGTCGATGACAACCACGACGCGGCTGACACGCTTGCGCTGCTGCTCGAATTGATGGGTCACGAGGTGCGCACCGCCCACGACGGGCTGCGGGCGCTGGACGTTGCGGAGGAGTTCAGGCCCCACGTTGTCCTGCTCGACATCGGCCTGCCGCAGCTGAATGGCTACGAAGTGGCTCGCCGGCTTCGGCAGCAGTCGTGGTCACGCACAACGCTGCTTGTCGCCGTAACCGGTTGGGGGCAGGCCGAGGACCAGCTCAGGTCAACCGAAGCGGGCTTCGACCGCCATCTGGTCAAGCCGGTCGACGAGGCGATGCTGATCCGGGTGCTGTCAGAGACGCGCTGAGCCGGTCCGGGCGCGGCACTTGTTCGAAGGGTCGCAGCGGCGGTCCTTCGCCCCGCGACGGCGATGCTTCGTGCAAATGTCCCGCGCAGAAAGGGCCATCGTTAAGCTGTCTCCCATGTTGGTGGTGCAGTAATGCGACTGGCCACCAGATGCATTTCAACCGGGGCTGGCCAGTGATTTGCGGCCGGAAGGAGCGACTCGAATGTACGAATCGAAAGCACTACACCCGTTCCTCGCGGACGCATCCAGGCTGGGCAAGGCCCCGGCGAAGCAATGGGCGCAGCTTCATGACCGCCAGACAGTATCCGGACAGCATTCTGACAACTCTCGGTGGGGTACCGGAGTACGCGCCGCGATCCACCGCTCAGAACTGGGCAGGAATTCACGAGAGTCGTCACCAACGTTTGCAAGCCAGCAAGTGGCTTTGCATATGACTCAGTGAATCCGGATTTTTGTCGATAAGCTATTTCGTGTCGATTGAGTCACCAAAACGAGCCAAGGCGACTCCGGCTCGAAGGAGTTTTCGAATGCAGAAGGGGCAAGTCCCGACCTCGATTCTTACGGAGGCGGCAGAACTTGGCGCAGCGTTGAAGGCCGACATCTACGGTGATACTGCGCGAACACTGATACGGGAGTTCGAAGCGCTGGAATTATCGAGTGGCTCACTGCCGGCATCTGCGAAGCAGGTGGATCGCGAACAGGCCGCGCATATGGTGAAGGCTGCGAAGGCTTCGCAGCGCATCGTCCGGCAGGTATGGAGTGAGATTCACAGGACTTCACTCTCGGCCGAGGTTGCCAAGACGAGCGTGGGATCCGGGCAAGACACAGGCAACGCTCGAAGGCAGCTTACCGCCATTGCGCTCCTTGGGGTTTCCTACGGTGCGACCGATGATGCCGAATTGCTGCACGAGTGCCTGGAAGCTGTGCTCCAGGATCCCGGCAAGTACCGCATGTGCCGTGTGATTACGCAGGGCATGACCGGCCAGGCGGGAGAGGTCAGGAAATCGATAGACGCCTTGTCCGAGACGACAGTCATTGATGATCGACTAAAGGTGGCCCAAGGTGTAGCTCTCATCATGGCCGGAGATCCAAACGGACGTTGGTTGATTGACAACGTGATTGCCACAAGCCTCGATCCCGAGGCGCGAGAGGCGGCAATGCGAACCGTCAATTACCTGGACCAGGTGGGCCGCTATTGAGGCAGAAACCGTCTTTTTATCTCCGCCAGTGGCTCGCGAGTTGTTTTGAGCGGCGGAACCTTTATCAACTCGAAGAGAACGCGGAGCAGAGATGACAAACGACTATAATTTAAATACTTACATTGGCTACAACCAGCCGCAGATACCGGAGCAACGTCAGCCCGATGGGCAGGGATTGCCGCCTGAATTGGCCGTCTTGTTGGGGCTCAACGCCCAGCCGCAGCCGTACGGCGGCGGTCAACGCAAGACCGTCGACCTCAACCTTCTGATGCAGCTGTTGCCGCTGTTGGCCGGTTTGGAAGTCAGCGGACAACAAGATTCCCAGCAGTATTACGTCCCACAGGGGCCGGGGCCCCAGGTCGGCGGCTACGGTGGGGCGGTACCCCAGCCCACCCGCGGCTACGGCGGGACGGCACCCCAGCCGACCGGCGGCTACGGCGGCTGCGATGGGACGGCACCCCAGCCGACTGGTGCGGGGGCAGGTGGTTGCGATGCGGCGGCACCCCAGCCACCGACCACGTCGGCTGCTCCGGCTGCTCCGGCTGCTCCGGCTGCTCCGGCTGCTCCGGCTGCTCCGGCTGCTCCGGCGGTGAGCGATGAGGTCATTGCCAAGTCGAAGACGATGGACTACCCGGCAACCGCGAAGGCACTTTTCGGCGCCGGGGTGATGAAGCGTGGCGTGGATGTGAGCCTTGACGATCTGAAGAACGTTGCGGCAGACAGCAGTAAGTCAGTCGATGTCAGGGCAGCGGCGCAACACCTTGTCGATACGCCGGCTGACTTCGCTCAGGCGAATGCCTATGCGAAGGGTGACAGGATCTGGGATAAGTCGCACTCCATGAGCTTCGATCAGTGCAGAGACATCCTCAACAAAGATGGCTCCGGCACTCCTTCGGGGACTGACACCATTGACAAGTACAAGACGATTGCGAATGACACGAGCAAGTCGGAGGATGTGCGGGCCGCTGCACAGCACATTGTCGACAATCCGGGGGAGTTCCCCAGGCTCCAAGGCCAGAGCGTTGCGATGGATTCGGCTCGCAAGACTCTCTTTGATGCTGGAGTGCTCAAACGTGGGGAGCGCACGAGCATTGATGATCTGAATAAGGTTGCGGGGGACAGCAGCAAGCCGGCAGAGGTCAGGGCCGCGGCGCAACACTTTGTGGACAGCCCGGATGACTTCAACAAGCTGAACCAGCTTGCGGATGGCGATAAGCAGTGGGATGTGGTCCACAACATGGACTACAACCAGGCCGTCAAGACACTTGCCGTTTACGGCCAGCAGAATCTTGGCGCCGGCGACAACATGAGTCTCGACGATCTGAAGCTGATCGCAGCTGAAAAAGACGAGAGCCGCTACCCGGCTGACGTGAAGGCAGCGGCGAAGTACTTGGTGGATCACCCGACCGATTTCCAAAAGCTGGAAGGTGGCAATGGCGACAATCAGTTCGGCATGAGTGACATCCTGAGGGCGCTCAACAACACGAAGCTGGAAGACAAGCAACTCGCGGCCATACAGACCCTGGAGCAAAACGGGACGAAGCTCTTCGGCGACGACAGGGACGGCTCATTCAACATGTCCGACCTCCAGACCCTCGCGGATACAGGAAAATTGCCGAGTGGACGTTTCGCTGGGCCAGCGCTGCAAGATGCCGCCAAGACAATCGTCGCAGATCCGGCGCTGATGTTGCGGCTCGACGGCGCCCACAAGGTGTGGCGCAAGGACGAGCCGGATGCCAGCGAAGTCAGAGACGGGGTTTTCAACAATGATGACACCGACGCAATCCGCGAGAGCCAGAACGAGTAGTCAGACGCGCATGTCCTAGTGCTCTTTCATTGAGTGCGAGGTTTCGGCAGGCGATGGTGCCCCGTCGCCTGCCTTTGTTCGTTATGCGCGCTCGAGCGCCGCAAGTACCTCATAGCACGCACCCATGGTGTGGTAGTCGGTCTTGCAGGGCGGGCTTTTCTTGTCGCTGATTTTCTTGTTGTTGGCCGACAGCATGCAGAACCACGCGCCATGCCGGTGGTCCACGAAGTGTTCCCAGGCGAATTCCCAGACGCGGTCGTACCAATCCCAATAGCCGCCTTCGATCGTTCGCTCTGCGAGGACTGCTGCGGCAGCAAAGGTTTCGGCGTGCACCCAGTGGAACTTGCGACCGTCGGACACGACGAAGCGCCCTTCGTGCGCCGGGTTGGGGTCGGGCGCGAAGGCATAAGCCAAGCCTTCATGATGCCGGTCCCAGCCGTGATTCACACCGGCGGCGAACAGCTCCCGCGCCCGATGCACCAGGTCTTCGTTCTGTGGATGTTCCGGCAGGCTCCGCTCCAATGCGGTGAGCAACTTTGCCCACTCGGTGTGATGGCCTGTCTGGTAGCCCCATGGCCGGAAGATGTCTGCATTGTCGGACTCGCGGGCATAGTCCCAGTCGGGCGTCCAGTCCTCACGGTAGTGTTCGCTGATCAGGCCTCTTCTGTGAGCCGCAAGCCTGACAGTCACTGAATTCGCAAGCACGGCCGCGCGATCACGGTAGCGGGTTTCGCCCGTCGCTTCATAGGCCGAGAGCATGGCCTCGCAGGCGTGCATGTTGGCGTTCTGGCCGCGATGAGAGGTGAGCTTCCAGTCGGCGCCCGCCTCGTCGGCGTACAGGCCTTGACCCTGCAGCCAGAAGCGACGTTCCATCAGCTCGAAGGCGTCCGCAATGCCTTGGCGCGCTTCCTCGATGCCAGCGCGCAACGCCTCCGCATGGGCGAGCAGCACGAAGGCCAGGCCATAGCAGCGGTTCGTGCTGTCAACCACGGTCTTGCGCCCGGCGTCCCAGTTCAATACCCAGGCGTAGCCGCCGGTTGCAAGGTCATGGTGCGCCTCGCGCAGGAAGGCCATGCCGTGCCGGGCTGCATCACGCCACTCGCGGCTGCGCTCGTGCTCCGGGAAGTGGCGGGCAGCCCAGGCGTGGACGATCACGAACCGCGTGCTGCTCACCAGGTGTCGGGTCCGCCGGTCGTATACCGTGCCGTCGTCGAGGTATGCATGGAAGAAACCGCCGGTCGGGTCGATGCAGCGTCCGTCGTAGAACGACATCGTCTGAAGCACGTGTGCACGCAGGAATTCGGGTGCACGGAAGTCGGGCAGGTCGGCTGTCATGGGCTTGGGCAGCGTGATGATCGACGGCGCGCCAAGGCCAGCGCAAACCGTTCTTGTATCAGTATCGCGCAGCCGCAGCCGCAGCATCGCAGAAGCGTCTTGTCATCCCGATGCACTTTGTGTGCCGCTCGACAGCCCTGCTACTCCATGGCGCGCCGGAACGCCTCCTGCCAGTCCTCCACGAAGCGGTCGATGTTGAAGCGCTCCTCTGCGGTGCGCCGCGCACCCTTCCCGAGCGTGCGGGCGTCGTCCGGATGCTGGAGCAGGTATTTCATCGCGTCCACGAGGCGGTCGATGCGCGTGTCCACGTACCCGTTGTCGCCGTTGCGGATGACGCTGACCAGTTCCGTTGTCGCCAGTCCGATGATGGGCAGCCCCACCATCATCGCCTCGATGATCGACAGCCCGAGGCTGGTGTAGCGGATGGGGTTGAAGAAGAAGCGGTGACGGGACACGAACTCCGGCAGTTCGCCATTGGGCACCTCGCCGTGCCCGCCCATTCGCTCGGCGCCCATGCCCACCAGTGTCAGGGGCACCTGGCGCGAGACTCGGTTGTAAACGTCCGCCCCAAGCCGCCGGCCCCGCTTGTCGAGGTTGTTCACCACGACGATCCCGCGTTCGAGTTCACCCGTGTACTGTGCCGCCTGCAGCAGCTTCACACCATGCTCGATCACCATCGTGGGTACGTTGTCGCTGTCCCACATCAACTCGTTGAAGTGCGTCACATGGACAAGCAGTACCCGGGTGTCGGTAACCCAGTGCCGCATGTTGGTCGGATGCTCCTGCGGCGGGTCATGCTCGAGGTAGATCCGCGGCAAGCGACGCTGTTGAGGTGTGAGGATGGCAAATTGCTCCTTCTCCCAGGCGTTGCGCGACTGGAACAGGACGATGTCGAATTCCATCTCCCGGATCGAATCGACGTGCGCTTCGTGCACGTTCGGTCCCCACGGAAGCGTGCCGCTGCGTCCGCTGTGATGAGTGCTGCGCTGGTTGTCGACGACGAGGTAGAAGTCGTGCGGGACCTGCGTCAGGTAGTAGAGATAGTTGCCGTGCACATGCCAGGTGAGGATGCGCAGGCGTTGGCCTGAGGGGGCAGGGGAGGGATCCATTCGGGTTCGCCTTGCTCGCTGAGGTGTTGACGCGCCTCCGACAGCACCTTCTGCGGATGGATGGCCAGGGCGCATTCATGTGCAGAAGGGCAGCTTTCGTGCGCGCATGGGCGGCAGGGCAGGTCATGCCAGAGCACGCGGTGGCGGCGCGCGTCCATCGGTGCCCAGCGCGCCACGTCCGACCCCATGCTGACAACCACGCTCGGCGTACCGAGCGCTGCGGCGATGTGCGACACCCCTGTATCGTTGCATACAAGCAGCCGCGCGTTCTCGATCAGCGCGGCCAGCGTCCACAGGTTTGTGTGGCCGATGAAATCGACGGCCGGCGCCTTCATCGAGGAGCGCAGTTGTTCGCCAAGCGCTGCCTCCCCGGCCGTGCCGGTGAGCACGATCGTGAATCCGTCCGCGGCCAGCCCGTCCGCCACGGCAGCAAAACGATCGACAGGCCAGCGACGGGAACGCAGCTGCGCACCGGGATGGATGCACACATAGCCGTTCGGCCGCACGCGGTTGAATGGCCAGAGGCGGCCGATCTCCGAGCGGTCGGCGTCGGCCAGCGGAAGCTCGAGCCGGGGCCTT
>DASTGE010000767.1:0-3749 GCA_035719405.1 Burkholderiaceae bacterium | reverse complement strand
CCCCGGGCCGACTTGTTGTATTGCCTGGCGAAGCTCGGCATGTGTCACGTCGAACACCCTGCACCAGTAGGCACCGTCCAGTTCGTTGCGCAACTCGATACGTGCAGGCGCGACCTTGATGGCAGCGTCGGGGTCATGCATGGTGTCCTCCGTGGAGACAAGGAAAAGTTTCAACGATGCGACGCGCGCCTTCCGCTTTCAATCCCGACGCTGGAACCCGCGAAGGCATGAGGGGCATGCGAGCGGGTAGGCGCTGACAGGCCGGGGCGAGAAAACTCCTCGTCGTGATCAGATGAGTTGTCTTTTCACGATCGCCTTGAAAGCGATTTCCCCGGGTGCAACCCGTGCCACCCGCAATGGTGAGCCTGAAGCGCGGGCGCTAAGATGCCTACTCCTGGCACTTGGGCTGCGGCCATGTGTCCGACGGGCCATCAAAGGCAAGGGGGCTCTTGATGGGGGCCTTTTCCTCGATGAACAGGCGCCGCGCATTAGCGTTGCTCGCGCAGATCGCTGCGTCGGTCGCGGAGGCCGCCGAGGGCGCACGCGAGGTGGCCGGCAAGCGCATCCTCTGGGTCGATTCATACCATGAGGGCAATCCGTGGAACGACGGAATCGGGCGGGGTATCGTCAGCAGGCTCCAGGAAAGCGGGGTCGAACTGCATGTGGTGCACATGGACACGGCCCGCCACGCCGACGATGCTTTCGCGCGGGAGGCCGGGTGGCGTGCGAAGCTCGCCGCCGACGACTTCAAGCCCGATGTGGTGATCGCCACCGATGATGCAGCCGCCAAGTACTTCGTCGTCCCCTACCTCAAGAGCGGGCCGGTGCCGGTGGTGTTCGCCGGCATCAACTGGGACGCCTCGGCCTACGGCTTTCCCGCGTCAAATGTCACCGGCATGGTCGAGGTGGATCTCGTCAAGCCTCTGGTGCGCGCGCTGCGCGACCACGCCCAAGGCGATCGCGTCGCCTACCTCAGTGCGGACACGCGCACTCAGGCGAAGGTGGTCGCGACCTACAACAAGCGCTTCTTCGGTGGCAGGATGAGCGTGCGACTCGTGCGGATTTTCACTGAATTCAAGCGGGCCTATCTCGAGTCGCAAAGAGCCGCGGACATGCTTATCACCGGCAATTACGCAGGCATCACGGGCTGGGACGAAAAGACGGCGCGCGCGTTCGTGATGGACAGTACGCGCATTCCCAGCGGCTATGTCGACGGGTACATGACGCCGCTGGTGCTGATCACGATGGGCAAGGTGCCCGAGGAGCAGGGGGAGTACGCTGCCGGCGTGGCGCTGAAAATCCTGCACGGTGCGAAACCGGCCGATTTCCCGCTCGTGGAGAACAAGAAGGCCGTGCTGGGACTGAATCTGCTTCTCGCGGAGAAGCTCGGGATTGTTTTTGGACTGAGCATGCTCAAGAACGCCAGCATCGTATATCGGGGCGAGTGATGAACCTGTTGCCCCAGGTGGCCAGCTCTGTTCAACGCAAGATCCTCAGCGGCTTTGCGATCGTGCTCGTGATGGTGCTCCTGGCGATGGGATTCGGGCTGTATCAGCTCATCCAGGTCCGGCAGGCTGCCGACGAGGACATGCCCAACCATGCGCGCTTGCTCCGCTTACGCGATGTTGAGGCGCGGCTGTCTGAGCTGGAGACCGCAGCCGAAAGGTTTGCCATTGTGGGCGGCGCGGACTATCGCGACGAAGCGTTGCAGATGGTGCGTGAGCTGCGGATCGCGGTGGCGGGTTTGAACACGCCCGGGGCGCGGGCGGGGCTGGACGCCTCGGTGGCGAAGCTCGATGCAGCCGTCAATGGGCTGACGGAGGGCGACGCCGCCTTCGACAGTTCCCGCAAACGCGCGGAGCGGCTGCTGAATTTGTATTCGGCGTTGCGCGAATCCAGGGATGCGCAGCGCTTTCTGCGCCAGCAGACGTATTCCTTGCTGCAGCAGGGGACTGAGGCGCAAAGACAGAGGGTCAGTAGCGTTGTCTTGCAGTTCGGTTTCATCGGCGCGCTGCTTGTGCTGCTGGCCGCCGTCGTTGCAATCCTCGTCGCTCGCAGCATTTCCCGTCCGGTAAGGCAACTCACACACGCGGCGCAGCTGATCGCCGAGGGCGACCTGACGCACCGAGTACGCATCGACGCCCGGGACGAGATCGGCGAGCTGGCCCAGCGCTTCAACACCATGACCGAAAGGCTGCAGCAGTTGCTGGAGGAGCTCGGTCGCAGCGAGGCAGAGTACCGGGGCATCTATACGAATGCGCTGGAGGCGATATGGCGTACATCGCTGGATGGCCGTTTGCTGTCGGCGAATCCGGCCGCGGCGAGGCTGCTCGGTTATTCCTCTCCCGATGAGCTGATGAGCTGCGTGACCGACATCGGCCGGCAGGTGTACGTCAACCCTCAGGATCGCAAAACCTTCCTTGAGCGGCTGCTGGAACGTGACGCGTTGGTCGGCTACGAGCTCAACCTGAGGCATCGCGACGGCCGTCCCATCTGGATTTCGGCAAGTCTGCGCATGGTGCGTGACGCGGACGGCAAGCCACTGCACATCGAGGCCTTCGGGACCGACGTGAGCGAGCGCAGGGCCGCGCAGGAGGACTTGCGGCGCCATCACGACCAGATGGAGGATCTCGTTCGCGCTCGCACGGCCGAGCTCGAGGAAGCCAAGGAGCGTGCGGAAGTGGCCAACCGCGCCAAGAGTGCGTTCCTGGCCAACATGAGTCACGAGTTGCGGACGCCTCTCAACGCGGTGCTCGGCTACGCCCAGATCCTGCAGTGCGACCGCACCCTGAGCGACGCGCACCGTGTCCGTGTCGCGATCATCAAGCAAAGCGGCGAGCACCTGCTGACTCTGATCAGCGATGTGCTGGACTTGGCCAAGATTGAAGCCGGCCGGCTCGAAATGCTGCCCGGGGAGGTCGTGCTGCAGCCCTTCCTGCGAACGATTGCAGACCTGATCCAGCTGCGCGCCGAGCAGAAGGGCCTGCGTTTTGAATGCAAGGTGAACCCTGAATTGCCATCCAGCCTGTATGTCGACGAGAAACGGCTGCGGCAGGTGCTGTTGAACCTGCTGGACAACGCGGTCAAATTCACGGGCAAGGGGAGCGTGATGTTGCGGGTGGACGAGGAGGGCGAGAGGCATGTGCGCTTCGAGGTGATCGACACTGGTCCCGGGATTCCGGCACAAGACCAGCGGCGGCTGTTCCGCCCGTTCGAGCAGGTCGGTACCGGGCCGCTGCGACCGCAGGGTACGGGCCTCGGTCTCGCGATCAGTCGTGAGCTTGTGCATCGCATGAACAGCGAGATCCACCTCATCAGCGACAGTGGTTGCGGCTGCCACTTCTGGTTCGATCTTCCGCTTCCGGCGGAAACGATGGTCAGTCCACATCCGGCCGGGCAATCCCGGGAGGCAGCGGGCTACGAGGGTCCGCGCAGGCGGGTGCTCGTGGTCGACGACGTCGCAGTCAACCGTCACTTGCTGATTGACCTGCTGGAACCCCTCGGCTTCGACCTGCACGAAGCGAGTGATGGCGAGCAGGCGCTGCGGATGGCCCAACTCCTGCAGCCCAACCTCGTCCTGATGGACAACGTGATGCCGCTGATGGACGGCCTGGAGGCAACGCGCTGGAGGCAACGCGCAGGATACGTGCCACGCCCGAGTTGTCGGCCATCCCGATCATCACCATCTCCGCCAGCGCACAGCCCAGCTTCCGGGCTGACAGTCTCGCGGCAGGTGCAGATGCATTCCT
>DASTGE010000766.1:0-12199 GCA_035719405.1 Burkholderiaceae bacterium | reverse complement strand
TGAATACCACTGTTTGACGGCATCGAAGGGTGCTAAAAACCCTTCAGGGTTGCACAGGTCGACGTAACGATAGGAATTGGCAACTAAAGGAGACCATATTCAATGACGAATCTTACGGACGAAATCATTGAAAGCTATAGCGCACAAGTCGTCAGGCATTCTCCGGGGATCCCGCTGTTCCAGAGTCTCCGCGAGTTTGTGCAGGAATTGCACGCATGGATAGAAGGCCTCGGAAAGATTCACCCTAATTTGCAGACTTGGCTGATCAATGCCCTTGTGCACCAAGGGAAGTACATCCCGCTTGACAAAGACTTCGGGAATTTGCTGGAACTCGTCGCTGTCGCGACCTTCGATCCCAAACAGACGTTCAACTACCAAAATCTGAGTCCAGACGGGCACTTCCTGCCAGAGTCGCTTTCCCGCTACGGATTCCGAGTCTCCCTCCACAACGAATGGCCAAA
Organism: Burkholderiaceae bacterium; assembly: GCA_035719405.1. Taxonomy (GTDB): domain Bacteria; phylum Pseudomonadota; class Gammaproteobacteria; order Burkholderiales; family Burkholderiaceae_C; genus CAMLIZ01. Next base: position 11,738 of record DASTGE010000766.1, on the reverse strand, counting down.
AACAGGTCTCGGTATCACCGCCAGAAGCGAAGTCCGAATCGACGCGAGCGCGGGATCGGCCACCTTCTACCTTCCTAACACACACTACGTTGACCTCCACGCTTCCTCCGTGATGCGCAGCGTTTTTGAAACCACAATCAACTGCTGGCAAGCGAGGCGTGGTGTCGTGGGCTCCGTTCAGTTCAGGCAAGCCGCCTTCGAAGATCCGAACCATCGAAATCCCTGGCCGGAAAAGGCAAGTCGATCCATATGGGCCGGCTGGATGACCTACGTACGTCTCGCCAACCTTGCCAGCTATATTCCCGAAGATATTGACTTCGAACACTTGCCGAACAATGGCGTGCTCATGTTTGCGTCGCGCGAGCGACCTTCCTCAGAGGACAAACCGGCAATCGACCGTGCGCGGCGAATCCAAAATGTATTGGACGGCCTCTGCATCACGCAACACGACTACCTGCTAGACGGCTGGCCTGCCATCCGCAGCGAAGACGAGGTTCGGTACGCACACCAAATCACAGGCGCGCCTCCTGACGTCGCCTATCGCGTTGCGCTTGCTGACTTTAGCGGATGGGACTCGGAGCGAAAGGTCCTGCTGTATGCGCGCCTCTTCCTGGACCAGGAGGTGTTTCAGCTCAACTACAAACCAACCCACGCCGTGCCACTGGAAAACAAGGCGACGGTTGCCGAAGCCCGCCGCCAATTACGCTCACTCGAACTTGTCAATGCTGCCGACACCCCCATCGAATGGCACATTGGCCGCGAGGAACTCGTCGAGCCCATGCGAACCCTGCTCCATACGCACGCTGCGATCCCCGAGGAACGCCTGCGCGTCGTTTACACACCCTACGCGCCATGACAACCAGCTATATCCTCGGCAACCTTGTCGGCCGCCTGCTGATGAGCTACCTGCTCGTCCTGCTCGGCTGCCTGGCAGCCGCGCGTGGGGACCGGCGTGAAGCGTTTCGTCGCAGCCTGCATTGGTACGGCATCTCCGCCACCGTCGCTGTATTCCTGTTAGGCCTCGCCGGCACGGCCGGCATGAATGCCCGCCATTGAACTCAACATGAGCGAACTTATGAATCGCCGGGCGTTCAATCGCCTTGCCCTTGCCGCGTGCATGCCCGCCGCGATCGCCGCCCCGGCCGCCGTCGCCGAGGCCGAGGCCGAATCACGCGCAAAGCGCGAGATGCGCGTACATCGCGTTCCCGAATTGGGCCTCGAAATCCGCGTTGAAAACGAACCGCCCTGGGATGCGCAATTGATGAAAGGCGTCAGCCGCCCGATCTTCGTCGCGCAGAGCCCTGCAGACTACTACCCTCCCGCGGTCTTCACCTACTTGTCGCTTCAGGAATCGCCCGTCCCACCGGATTCGCTACCCACGGTCGCGGCCACTGCAATTCGTCGCGCCGCAGAGAACTACCGCGTTCCGGGATCGCAGCGAATGTCCCTCAGCCCACAGCCTGCGCGCTACGGCGTGCTCGAAGGCCACGAAGCCAGTTTCGAAGGATGGGCCAACGGCGAAGCCGTCGAAGTGAAGGTCTTCGTCGGGCATACTCCTGGCCGCTTTCCCGTCGCAATGCAGGCCTATACCTTGAGCCAAAAGCTCGCGCATCTCAAAGAACCGATGCGCCGAGCATGGACGGCGGTGAGGTACCTCGCCGCCGGTTAGGAAGACTCCTTTTCCTCGAGCTACCTCAACAAACCCCAACAGGCTCGCGAGGCAGGCGTAAGCCACGTCCTGCCCCAGCACATCCATCGCCTATTTTCATCACACAAAAGAAAACCATGAAGTCTCCCATCACTCTCGCCGCTTTTACCGCTGCTGCCCTGCTCGCTCCCGTGGCCCATGCGGACCCCAGCGACGTCTATGAACGCGAGATCAGCGTGCCCAAGTGCTCGGCACCCGTCGCCAAAGTCGTCATCAGTGAAATCAAGTGCAAGTCGGCCGACTGCAGTTCCGGCGCCGGCCAGCAGGATCCCCGCCGCTATCGCTGGTGGGAATACATGGGCACCGGCAACACCGTGCGCCAGCCGACGTACACGGGCGTAGGAACCGGCATGACAGAGATGCTGGCCACCGCCCTGACCCAGACCGGCTGCTTCGAGGTAATGGAGCGCGCCTCGATGGACGAGATCAACAAGGAGCTCGCCCTGGTCGGCAAGAAGGTCGAGGCCGAGGCCGCCGACTTCCTCATCACCGGCTCCATCACGTCACTGGGCTTTGAGCAAAGCTCCACCGGCCTGGGCGCTCTGGCCGGCATGTTCAAAGGCCCGCTGGCCCTCGTGGCCGGCAGCGTGGACTTCAAGAAGAGCAAGGTCCACATGAACATGGACCTTCGCGTGGTCGACGTTCACAAGGCCAAGGTCGTGGGCTCCAAGACCTTCCAGGCCGACAACCAGAAGAACGGCTTCGGCCTGAGCGGCGCCGGCTGGGGTGGTGGCATTGGACTCGGTGGCACCCACGCCAGCATCACGGGCTCGCCCCTCGAAGAGGTCGCTCGCGATCTGCTCGTGCGATCGACATCGTTCATCACCGACACGCTGGCGCAGAAGAACATTTCGGAGCGCGTCACGCTGAAGGCCGAAGAGAAGAAGTGATTGCGCTGTCTTGTGGTAGTGATGTTTGCCGCGGCGCTTGCCAACGTCTACCTCGTGACGGGGCGCGTGCTTTGAAGCCCGTTCGCCCCATAGCGACATCCGACACCACACGGCTACTTCTGCATACCCTGAGAAAGCCGGGCTGCATCTGACACCTGTGGACCTGGACCCGGCTGCTCCTTCGCCGCGTCATCCTGATTCCCGTGACCCGGGGGCAATGTCACCGCCGACGACAACGCCTCCGCCACCGTCGCCGAGGGCCGCTGCTTCTGCGGGCTTCGCATCGCCCGCCTGCCCGCTTGCAGGCCGGCTTGCATCAGCTGATCGATGCTCTGCCGTGAAAAATCGAAGTCGCGCCCGGCAGGCTCGAAGACCGACGCTTCCCTGACGATCCGCGTGATGCTCGGAGCCTGCGGCGCACCCATGAGCTGCACGTAAGGCGGAAGCTCGCGTACGCGGGCCGCAATGCCCGGCTGAAGCATCGAAAGCATGGCTTCGACGAGCTGCTTTGCGTCATGCAGCAACTCCTGCTCGGCCCCTGCGCGGCGAATCCGCTCGGCATACACGATCTCATCGCGTCGGCTCATCACTTCGAAAATGTTCGTGGGCAGCGGACGCGAATTGGAGAATAAATCAACCACCACCACCCGCTTGCCTGCCGCGCCGCAACGCTCGACGACCTGGTCCAGTGGCGAATTGCTGATGATGCCGCCGTCCCAGTAATGCTGTTGGCCGATGGGGGTCCAGGGCAGGCCCGGCGGCAAGCTGCCGCTGGCGAGCAGATGGTCCACGGTGATTTCGTCCACGTAGCTGTCGAACACTTCCAACTGCCCCGTCTCGACATTCACGGCGCTCACGAGAAGCCGCACGGGGCTGGATTTCAGAGCCTTGAAGTCGACATATTGGTCGAGCAACCGGCGGGCCGGCGCATGGTCGTAGAACGAGGTCCACTCGCGGAACATGTTTTCGGGGCTCATGGTCCAGGGCGACCATCGGGGCGCGAAGAAGTTGGGGACACCGAACATCAGGACGAACATCGACGACCACAGCTTGCGCGCCTGCTCGTTTCCAGGCTCGGGCGACGCGATGCCGAGTTCGTGCCAGAACGATTCCAGCGCCTCGGCTGCATGCCGGGGATGGGACGCAACGATTGCCCCATTGAATGCGCCGATGCTTACACCGGCCACGATGTCCGGATAGACCTCGCTCTCCTCCAATGCCCTCACCACGCCGCACTCGAATGCCCCCATCGCTCCTCCGCCCTGCAACACGAGCACGGCCTGAGTTGGAATGTCGGTGAGGAAGAAGCCGTCCTTGTCGATCTCCGACTCGTATCGCTGGATGTTTGTGCGGTAGCGGATGAGCGACTGAATCGTCGCGGTCTCGCGGGCGGGCCTGCCCAGGGTGAAGAGCGCGCGCGGCACCCATTCGTCCAAATAAATCCGCGCCCATGAGAGCTGCTGCGCCGAGCCCAGCGAGCGATGCTGTCGCGCGCCCTTCACGATGCCGGCGAATTGGAAGCTCACGTCGAAGACATGGCAGAAGAAGCCGGAGACTTCGTCGTAGCGTCGGCGATGCCCGAGCATGTTGCGCGCGACCAGCCGCCCCTGCTTGACTGCGTTATCCCAGTGCTCGACGCGTCGGCGCAGTTTGAACACAGGATCGAAGAACGAGGCGACATCGCCCGCCGCATACACGTCGGGCACGCTGGCCTGCAGGCGCTCGTCGACAACGATGCCGTCACCCAGCTCGATTCCGCTGCCCTCAAGGAAGTCGATGTCGGGATGCACGCCAACGCCGGCCACGACGAAGTCGCAGGGCAGCCGCCGGCCGTCCTGAAGCACCACAGCTTCGACACTGCCAATGCCTTCGAACGCGGCCGCATCAATGCGCAGCACGTCGACACCCTTGTCCGCAAGAAGCCCCGCGAAAAAGCTGGAAATCTCCTCGTCGTCCAAGGGCCCGAAGATGCCTGCCGCGCCGGCCACGAGCTGAACATCAAGCCCACGCTGCCGCAGCGCCGACGACATCTCCATGCCGATGAAGCTTGCACCGATCACGACGCAACGCCTGGCCGCCCGCGCAGCCTCGTGGATCGAGCGTGCGTCCTCCGCGGTGCGCAGGTAGTGGATGCCGTTCAAATCGGAGCCGGGCAGCTGCAGCCGGATGGGGGCGGCGCCGGTCGCGATGAGCAGCTTGCGATACGCCAGCGTCCCCGCTTTGTCGGTGCGAACCAGATGACGCCCGGGGTCGACAGCGACCGCGCGCACGCCGCGCAGCACTTCGATGTCGCGCGCGCGATAGTCTTCCTCCTTGAGCACGGGAGGCGGCTCAGGCACGGATTCGGACATGCGCAGGCGGGCAGACAAGGCAGGCCTGTGATAGGGCAGCCTGTCCTCGGCGCTGACGATGACGATCGAGCCTTCGGCACCTTCGATGCGAAGCGTCTCAGCCGCAGTGGCGCTGGCCAAGCCGCCGCCGACGAGGAGAAAGTCGATCAGCCTCGGATTGGACGATCCGGCCCGGTCCGGTTCGTTTCGGGCGTCGGTCGCCTGCAGCTCGCCGGCGTTGTCACGTTTCATCGATGCGCCTCCTTGTGACGGCTCGAGCGGCGGGCGCAGCAAGCCGTTGCAAGGCAGTCTAAGGCGACGGCTCGATGGCCCCGAGACACCGGGCGGGCACAGGCACATGGAGTACGTTCATCAGCGCGGCAGCTTCGACGACGTGCCACTGCAACGCCTCGCGGCTGACTTCGAAGCCGCATATCCGGGCCTGTGCGGGTCGGAGATCAGGGAGGCGAGCTTCGACGCGGACGTGGAGCGGGAAGCACAGCGAGAGCGCTGATCCAGGGCGCTGCTCGCGCCGGCCGGGGCGAGCAGCGAAGGGCGGCGCCAGAGCGAAACCGGCCGATCAGACCCCTTCCATCTGGAATGACGCGAGCGCAGTCGCCTGCTCTTTCAGGCGGGCTGCCGACGCGGCGCTCTCGCGCACCAGCGTAGCGTTCTGTTGCGTCATGCGGTCGAGGTCTCCCAAGCCTTCATTCACCTCGACAATGCCCTTGCTCTGGGACGTTGCGACGGCCGATATCTCGCCAACGCTCGTGGTCACGCGTTTGGCCGAGGCGACGATCTCGCCCATCGTCGAACCCGCGTCCTGCACCAGCTGGGAGCCGGACTCGACTTTCTCGACGGATTCGCCGATGAGCTGACGGATCTGCTTGGCCGCCTCCCCGGCTCGTTGAGCCAGATTGCGAACTTCACTGGCCACCACCGCGAAACCGCGGCCATGGTCACCTGCTCGTGCCGCCTCGACTGCGGCGTTCAACGCAAGGATGTTGGTCTGGAATGCAATGCTGTCGATCACACCCGTGATGTCGGCGATCTTGCGGGACGAGTTGTGGATCTCGCCCATCAGCGCAACGACCTGCGAGACCACTGCGCCGCCCTTTGCGGCAACGTCGGCTGCATTGCCGGCAAGCTCACTCGCGTTGCTCGCCGCCTGTGTCGATTGATTGACGGACTCGGTGAGCTGAACCAGGGCACAGGAAATCTTCTGGATGCTGGCGGCAGCTTGTTGGGTTCGTTCGTTCAGCTCCTGATTGCCGCTCGCCATGCTGCTGCTTTCCTGGCGCATGCCGCAGACCGAGGCGGTGACCCCTTGCATGCTGTCGTGCAGCCGCAGGAGGATTTCCTTCAACTGCGCAGCCCCTTCGGTGGAAACGGAAACGTCGCGCACATTCAGTGCAATCCGGTTATCGCACTGCAGTTCCTGCACGATGCGCCCCAATTCCTCACCCTGCCGCTCGGCCTTGTACAGCCGCACGACGATCAGTATTTCCACCCCCGCCTGCACGACCACATAGGCGGCATGACACATGATCTTCAGGAAGTTCGGGTCGGGCGTGCAGTAGACGGACCAACCTGCGGCCTGCAGTCTGTCGAACAACAAGTGGTGGACCGCGATCACCCCGGCAGCAAGCAGAATCGGCCGCCAGTCGCGGTAGAACAGCAGCAGTGCGAGCGTGACGAACACGCCGAAGTGGAATTCGACCGTGCCGCGGCCGAGCTGGATGTGCAAGGCGACCAGACTCATCGCGCACGATGCCAGCACCAGGCGCGAAAACATCGTCCCCCGGGCCAGCATATAGGCGGCTGCCGCCACCGCGGTCAGCAGTGCCGCCGAGCCGAGCGCGAGGCCGAAGGCGCCGTAGTACTGCCCGATCGCCAATGCCACCAGGCCATAGCCCGTGACAGCGGCCAGCATGACCTTGTCAGCCTGCAGTGCCAAGGCGTGGGTCGGTGAGGACGATGAAGCTCGCATCAGAAGTTCTCTGGAATGATCCGCAGGTGTAGGCGTATGAGCTATCGGCGCAAAAGCGAATTCGCTTTAATCGCCGATCGTGCCGGATTCCTTCGTCTGTACGGCCTCTCGACATCGAGCAGCGGCCAACGCAATCCTGAATGCGCTCTTCCTGTGTCCGATTCACACTTCAGAGCCTCAAATTCCGCTGCAATCCGCCGATGACCGTGCAGCGCCTGTACAGGCGCACTTAAAAAGCAGGGAGCAGAACATGAATCAATTGCTGAAGGCCGTGAGCGGCCTTGCACTCGCCATTGCCGCCGCAACCGCACTGGCCACCCCTTCCGACGACGAACGCCTGCATCTCGAAGCTGCGGCAGCGGGCAATGTGGACGCGCTGATGGCCAATTACGCCGAAGGCGCGACGATGTACTGGAACGGCGGAGCGCTCGACGGCGTCTATGCGGGTCCGAAGCAATTGCGCGAGTTGTGGACGACGTTTGCGCAAAAGCAGGGCAAACTCGACCTCGCGATTGCCCAGGTGCAGGAGAGCGTCAGCCCCAAGGGCGCGACGGTGAGTGCGAACGCCCGTTTCCGCGGCGCCAGCCAGACCAAGGTCAGGCACGTCCTCGTGTGGCGCGACGGCAAGATCGTCTCCGAGATCTGGCAAATCGACCCCGCGATGCAGTTCCAGAACTAGAGCCACCATGCTCTCGCTCAGTCAGGCACGGCGGTTCACCGCCGCGCTGGCGCTCGCGCTCGTCTGTTCGGCATCGTCGGCCTCGACCTTTGCCGTGCACATCCAAGATGCCGCAGGCGCGCCGGTCAGGGACGCAGTGGTGTACCTGCTGCCGGTCGGCGCTGCGAAGCCGCCTGCGACGCCCGCGCGCGCTGTCATAGAGCAGCAGGATCGCGAGTTCATTCCTTTCGTCACGGCGGTACGCACTGGCACCGCCGTGACCTTCCCGGACCGCGACCAGCTGATGCATCACGTCTACTCGTTCTCCACCGCCAGGAGCTTCCAGATCAAGCTCTACGAGGGCGACCCACCGAACCCGATCGTGTTCGACAAACCGGGCATCGTGGCGCTGGGCTGCAACATCCATGATTGGATGCAGGCCTACATCGCCGTGGTGGACACGCCGTACTTCGCCGTCAGCGATGAACAGGGTAATGCGCGAGTCGAGGCCCTGCCTGCGGGCTCGTATGAGGCACGCGCCTGGCACCCGCACTCGGCGAACGAATGGCAGCAGGCGCAGGAGATGTCCGATGCGCACGGAAGCGAGGCAAGGATCGTGATGAACACGCGAACTCCGTTGCGCAAGCTCAAGCCGCCGCTCGATCCATCCAAATACTGAACGCCGACCATGATGCGCACATTGCGAAGCCGCCTGGTGCTGTTCTTCGTGGGGCTGCTCGTGCTTGCCGAGGCCACGGTGCTCGTCCTCGTCGACGGTGCCGCCTCGCGCATTGCCACGCAGGAGGTCGACAGCGGCCTGCGCGCCGGCGTGGCGGTGTTCCAGCGCCTGCTGCAGCAGGACCGGCAGCAGATCGAGCGGGCGGGCGAATTGCTGTCCGCGGACTTCGCGTTCCGCGAGGCGGTCGGAACGCGCGACATCCCCACGGCACACTCCGTGCTCGTCAACCACGGTCGGCGCATCGGGGCGGGGGCGATGATGATCGTCGGCCTCGATGGTCAAGTGATCGTCGACACCCTGCATCCGCACTCACCGCCTAAGCCGTTTCCGTTCGCCGACCTTCTTGCGGCCGCGGGTGATTCAAACTCCCGCGGTGCCTCGGGCATCGTGCTGCTGCCCGAAGCGTGGCTTTACCAGATCGTGGTGATGCCCGTGCTCGCGCCAGACCTCATCGGCTACGTCGTGATCGGCTTTCCTGTCGACGACGGCTTCGTTCAGAAGCTGAAGACCATGACGGCGCTGGAGGTGAGCTTTGCCGTCCGACGCGCCGACGGCGCGTGGACGGTGCTCGCGTCGACCTTGCCCGCCACGTCGGCCTCGCGGCTGGCGACGGCGCTGGCCGGTGTGGGGCATGGGGCTGACACGATGGACTTCGATGTTGCCGGTCAGCCCTACCTGGGCCGGCTGGCCCCTCTGGAGACAAAGTCAAACGTGCCGGTGGTCGCTGCGCTGCATCGCTCCGTGGCCGAGGCGGCCGAGCCCTTCGACCGGCTGCGGCTCGCGCTGCTGATCGTGGCCGCCGTGACGCTGCTGGCCAGTGTGGGAGGCAGCATCGTGCTCGCCCGCCGTGTCGCCGTTCCGCTGCAGACGCTCACCTCCCTGGCCAGGCGGATCCGGGACGGCGACTACGCAACGGCAGCGCGGATCGACGGCCCGGAGGAGATCGAGGCATTGGCTGACAGCCTGGACCACATGCGCGAGGGCATCGCCCGGCGCGAGGACGAGATCGGGCGGCTTGCCTACCAGGATTCGCTGACGGGGCTGCCCAACCGCGTGCGGTTCCAACAGCGGGTGGATCAGGTGCTGCGCCATGCAAGCGACACCCACACGACCGCAGCGGTGCTGCTGATGGACCTCGACCGCTTCAAGAACGTCAATGACGCACTCGGGCATGACGTGGGCGACCAGGTGCTGCAGGTGGTCGGCAAGCGGCTGCGTGGCAGCTTGCGCGACTGCGACACGGTGTCGCGGCTCGGCGGGGACGAGTTTGCAGTGCTGCTGCCCGGTGTCGATGCCGAAGGAGCACGCGACATCGGCGAGCGCATCGCCGTCGCGCTGGAGGAGCCGATCCGGCTGCACGGGCATACGATCGACGTCGGCGCGAGCATCGGGGCCACACTGTACCCCGTGCATGGCACTGACCTCGCCGGCTTGCTGCGCCATGCCGACGTGGCGATGTACGCTGCCAAGCGCGGCCGCATCCAATATGCGCTGTACGACCCCGCGGTGGAGGACACGCGTGCCGTGCATCTTTCGCTGCTGTCGGAACTGCGCCGCGCGGTGGAGCAAGACGAACTGGAGCTGCGCTTCCAACCCAAGGTCGACCTGGCGGCATGCAGGTTCGCATCGGCCGAGGTCTTGCTGCGCTGGACCCATCCCGTTCGTGGCGTTCTGCCTCCGTCGGAGTTCATCCCCTTTGCCGAGCACACCGGCTACATCCGCGAACTCACGCGCTGGCTGATCGAAGCCGCCGCACGCCAGTCCGGCCTGTGGCGCGCGCAGGGTCATACGATCCGCCTTGCCCTCAACGTCTCCGCACGCGACCTGCTCAACCCGGACCTGCCCGCGATCATGGCCGAGTCACTCTCGCGCCACGGTGTGCCACCTGACTCCATCTCCATGGAGGTGACGGAAACCGCGCTGATGGAAGATCCTGCGGGCGCTCACGCGACCGTGCGGCGTCTGCGCGAGCTGGGTGTGAAACTTTCGATCGACGACTATGGCACCGGCTTTTCGTCGCTGGCCTACATCAAGCGGCTGGCCGTCGACGAGCTGAAGATCGACCGTGCGTTCATCAAGGAGCTGGTGCATGACGCCGACGATCAGGCGATCGTGCGTTCGACCATCGAGCTGGGCCATAACCTCGGGCTGCAGGTGGTGGCAGAAGGCATCGAGGATGCACACACCGCCGACAAGCTTCGCGAGATGGGCTGCGACCTCGGCCAGGGCTATCACTTCGCGCGACCACTGCCGGCCGACGAGCTGATGCAATGGATTGACACCTGTGCCCGCCTTTGCGTCAGTGCGGGCAAGGGCGTGGGCGAGGACACAAGGCAGACGGTCCTCCTGGCTTGATCTGCATCGGACGGGTTGGCGAGCGCGGGAGCCTGGGCGATGCCGGGTCGCCGATCAAGCCGATCCGGCGACGTCAAGGCCAGCGGGCTGAAGACGCGCCATTTGAGAGGCTGAACCAAATTCGCGCACTTTGGGTACTTGTACTGCACCCGGCTTTCGCGCTCTCGTTCAAGTCTCGTCTCACATCAGCCGAATAAGCGGGCCACCATCTGACGTGAAGCGTCAGAAATCGCCCCAACTGAATGGCTGAGTTTCCCTTTATGACGTTTTGCACTCGAATCGCCGCTGCCTGGATGGCCCTCGCAGCGGCTCAAGCCTGCGCGCAAGTGGACCCGTCTGACATGATCAGGTTCAGCGGCTTCGGCACAGTCGGTCTGTTGCGCACGAACAGTGATGAGGGCGAGTACAAGCGCGAGTTGCAGGCCAAGGGCGCGACGACCCGGACCACAGCGCTGGTGGACAGCAACCTCGGATTGCAATTGGACGGTCGCATCGCACCGTGGGCAACTGCCACCGTTCAGTCCCTCACCATGCAACGCAACACGCCGCAAATGACGACTCGTCTCGAATGGGCGTTCGTCAAGCTCATGCCGCTCGACGACCTGACCGTGCGCGTCGGCAAGCTCAACGCGCCGGTGTTCATGATCTCCGACTCGCGACGCATAGGCTACGCCAACACGGCCCTGCGTCCATCCGACGAGGTGTATAGCCTCGACCTGCTGACCGGCGGCCTGACTGGCGCGGAGGGGAGCTGGCGCTTTCGCTTCGGAGGCAAGAGCCTCACTGCAACCCTGCTGGCCGGCCGCAGCAAGTACTCGGACGTGCCCATCCCAAGCATCAAAGTTCACGGTGTGAAGGGCCTCAACCTTGTGTGGGACGGCGACTGGTATCAGGTTCGGCTCGGCCAAGTCGTCGCAAGCCCACAACTCGACCCCCTGTCCGACTTGATGTCACCTCTTCTACAGCCGGGGCAGCAACTTTCCGACGTGCGCTACAAATTTTCGGGGTTGGGCTTGACCGCAGAGCGCAACGGCGTGCTGGTGCAGTCCGAGTACGTGCGGCGCCGCG
>DASTGE010000765.1:0-8049 GCA_035719405.1 Burkholderiaceae bacterium | reverse complement strand
ATTGGCGCCCACGCCGCCCGCCACCACGAGCCGCTGCAAGCCGGTCTGTGCCAGCGCGCGCATGGACTTGCGCAGCAGCACGTCGACAATGGCGGCCTGTGTGGAGGCGGCAAGGTCGGCCAGCAGTGCGGGCGAAGGTCGCTCCGGCAGGCGCTTCAGCTGCGTCATGACCGCCGTCTTCAGGCCCGCAAACGAGAAGTCGAGGTGCCCGCTGTGCAACAGCGGCCTCGGCAGTGCGAAGGCATCAGAACGTCCCTGCTCCGCAAGGCGCGAAAGCGCTGGACCGCCGGGATAGCCGAGGCCCATGAGCTTGGCCGACTTGTCGAAAGCCTCGCCAGCCGCGTCGTCGATCGTCTCGCCGAGCAGCTCATAGACACCGACGTCGTCGACGCGCATCAGCTGCGTGTGCCCGCCCGACACGAGCAGCGCGACGAACGGAAACTGAGGAGGGTCGGACGAAAGGAACGGCGAGAGCAGATGCCCTTCGAGGTGGTGCACACCCAGCGTCGGTTTGGTCAATGCAGCGGCAAGCGCGCACGCGATACCGGCGCCCACAAGCAGAGCACCCGCCAGACCGGGACCGCGCGTGAAGGCGACAAGGTCGATGTTGGTCAGCGTACAGCCCGCCTCTGCAAGCACCTGCGTCGTCAACGGCAGCACGCGCCGGATGTGGTCGCGCGATGCGAGCTCAGGTACGACCCCGCCATAGGCCTGATGCATTTCGATCTGGCTATACAGGCCTTGGGCCAGCAGGCGAGGTACGCCGTCACCGTGCGCAGAAACGAGTGCGACCCCGGTTTCATCACAGGAAGACTCGATGCCCAGCACATTCATGAGCGAGCCAGTGTAGGGCATGCGGGGGAGTTCTTTTTCAGGCGCGCTGTGCAAGCGACACGGCTACCGCCTGCGATGCAGCCCAACGACCCGCAACGCCGCCGACTTCGTTCGACGATGGCCACGTCGCACCGGAATGGTGTGGCACGTACCTTGCATCATGAAGCTCGGCATCCTTTCGGGATCCCGGCAGGGAAACCGTTCGATGCCCGTCTGTCTCCTCAGCAGGGCTTTCAGCCCTTTCGTCCCTCTCCCCGCCGTTGTGCGGGGTTTTTTTGTGTGGGGCTGTGCAGGCGAGGAAGGCCGCTAACGCCCTTCCTTCGCATGATTGATCGAGTACTTGGGAATCTCGATCGTCACGTCCCTGTTGGACAGGATGGCCTGGCATGACAGCCGCGATGTCGGCTCCAGACCCCAGGCCCGGTCGAGGAGATCCTCCTCGCTCTCGTCCATCTCGCCCAGCGAGTCAAAGCCGTCGCGCACCACGACGTGGCATGTAGTGCATGCGCAGCTCATCTCGCAGGCGTGCTCGATCTCGATGCCGCTGTCGAGCAGCGCCTCGCAGATGGACGTGCCGGCCGGGGCGCGCACTTCGGCGCCGTTGGGGGCATAGTCGGCATGCGGCAGGATCTTGATGGTGGGCATGGATATGGTGATCAAACCTCTTCGACCTTGCGCCCGGCGAGGGCGCGCTGGATGCCGCGGTTCATGCGCGCACCCGCAAATGCTTCAGTACCCTTGGCGAGCGCTTCGGTCGCAGCGTTGATCGCCACGTGGTCTTCGCCTTTGCCGATTTCAATCAGCGACTGCATCAGCCCATCGATCGACGCCCGCTCCTCGGGCTCAAGGAGATCACCATCAGCCTCCAGTGCCGAGCGCGTGGCCAGCAGCATCCGCTCGGCCTCGACGCGCGCCTCGCGCAGCGCCCTGGCCGACATGTCGTCCTCTGCGTGACTGAAGCCCTCGCGCAGCATGCGGGCGATGTCGTCGTCGCCCAGACCGTAGCTCGGCTTCACCGTGATCGAAGCCTCGACGCCCGAGGTCTGCTCGCGGGCCGAAACGTTCAGCAGGCCATCGGCGTCGACCTGGAAAGTGACTCGAATACGCGCCGCGCCCGCAGCCATGGGCGGAATCCCACGCAACTCGAAGCGCGCCAGCGAGCGGCAGTCGGCCACCAACTCGCGCTCGCCCTGGACCACATGCAGTGCCATCGCGCTCTGCCCGTCCTTGAACGTCGTGAAGTCCTGTGCCTTGGCCGTCGGGATGGTGGTGTTGCGTTCGACGATGCGCTCGACCAACCCTCCCATGGTCTCGAGGCCCAGCGACAGGGGAATCACGTCGAGCAGCAGCAAATCCTCGCCATTGGAGGCATTGCCGGCAAGCTGGTTGGCCTGGATCGCTGCGCCGAGAGCAACAACCTCGTCGGGGTTGAGGTCTGTCAGCGGCGCCCGTCCGAAGAACTCACCCACGGACATCTGCACGGAGGGCATGCGCGTCGACCCGCCCACCATGACGATGCCCTTGACCTCGTCGCGAGAAACCTTCGCGTCGCGCAGCACACGCCTGGCGCTGCTGAGCGTGCGTTCGATCAGGTGGCGGGTCAATGCGTTGAAGCGGTCGCGCTTTACCGGCACCTGGATCTCGAAGTTGCCGACCTTGCACCGCAATTCGGTCTCGGAGGCACTGGTCAGCGCCTCCTTGGCCGCACGCGCCCCGACGAGCACGGCTCGCTTGTCCTGTGGCGACAGCGCCTGGACGCCGGCTTCCTTCAGTGCCCAGTCCGCCAGGGCCTGGTCGAAGTCGTCCCCGCCGAGCGCGGCGTCACCGCCTGTGGCAACCACCTCGAACACACCGCGGGTGAGGCGCAGCAGTGAAATGTCGAACGTTCCGCCGCCAAGGTCGTAGACCGCATACAAACCCTCGCTGCCATGGTCGAGCCCGTAAGCCACTGCAGCGGCCGTCGGCTCGTTCAGCAAGCGCAGCACCTTCAGGCCCGCAAGGTGCGCGGCATCCTTGGTCGCCTGCCTCTGCGCATCGTCGAAGTAAGCCGGCACGGTGATCACCGCGCCGAAGACGTCGTCGTTGAAGGTGTCCTCGGCTCGGTAGCGCAGCGTTGCGAGAATTTCGGCCGAGACCTCGACAGGAGACTTCACGCCCTGACGCGTTTGTAGCGTCACCATCCCCGGGTTGTCGATGAAGCGGTAGGGGAGCTTGTGGTGATCGATGATGTCGTTCAAGCCCCGGCCCATGAAGCGCTTGACGGATACGACTGTGTTTTCCGGATCCAACGCCTGCGCAACCTGCGCCTCGTAGCCGATGTGCCGGCCGGCGTTCTCGAGGTAGCGCACGATCGACGGCATCAGCACCCTGCCCTGCTCATCGGGCAGGCACTCGGGCACGCCGTGCCTTACGGCGGCGATCAGCGAATGGGTGGTGCCGAGGTCGATGCCCACCGCGATTCGCCGCTGGTGTGGATCGGGTGCCTGGCCGGGTTCGGAAATCTGCAGCAGAGACATGACGTTATTGTCCCAATGCCTCGAGGCGCTGGTCGATGTCGGACCGAAAGCGCGCAACGAACATGAGGGCTCTGACAAGCTGCGCGGCCGCCTCCGCATCGTGGCGTTCGTCGAGCAGTTGCCGCAGCTCTTCGAGCATCGCCTTCTCGCGCGTCTCGATCTCGGAGTCGAGCCCCCAAACCTCGTCGACTCCGCGCGCATCCTCCAGTGCCTCGCGCCAGTGGATCTGCTGCATGAGGAAATCGCCCGGCATCGCGGTGTTGCTCTCGGCCTGAATCGGCTCGCCGGCAAGCTCGCACAGCAGCTTTGCGCGCTTCAGCGGTTCGCGCAGCCTCTGGTATGCCTCGTTCACGCGCACGGCCCACTGCATGGCCAGCCGCTGAGCCCCGGAGCCTTCGGAGGCGAAACGGTCGGGATGGACCTTGGCCTGCAAGGCCCGCCAACTCGCGTCAAGCTGTGCGCGATCGAGCGCGAAGCGACGCGGCAGGCCAAACAGAGTGAAATCGTCGTCTCTGAGATTCAATGCAACTCTTCCAACGGCCGCCGACGATCCGGCTTTGCCGGGCCGCTGCCGCACGCATGAGGGATGCGCCGCAGGCACTTTCGGGGGTGACCCTCTTCCTACACGCGGAACGACTCGCCGCAGCCGCAGCGGTCTTTCTCGCGGGGGTTGCGGAACTTGAAGCCCTCGTTCAAGCCCTCACGAACGAAGTCGAGTTCGGTGCCGTCGATGTAAGGCAGGCTCTTGGGATCGACCAGCACCTTCACGCCGTGCTGCTCGAACACATGATCCTCCGGCGACACCTCGTCCGCGTACTCGAGCTTGTAGGCCAGGCCGGAACACCCGGTGGTCTTGACTCCCAGTCGCACGCCCACGCCCTTGCCCCGCTTCGAGATATAGCGCGAGACATGGCGTGCGGCGGCTTCGCTCAACGTGATCGCCATTCCACTCACTACACCGTTTCCTCGGTCTTGACGCCGGCCTTGGCTTTGTAGTCCTGCACGGCGGCCTTGATCGCGTCCTCGGCGAGGATCGAGCAGTGGATCTTCACCGGGGGCAGCGCCAGTTCCTCGGCGATGCGCGTGTTCTTGATCTGCAATGCCTCATCCAACGTCTTGCCCTTGACCCATTCGGTGACGAGAGAGCTGGAGGCGATGGCCGAGCCGCATCCATAGGTCTTGAAGCGCGCATCCTCGATGCGCCCCGTATCGGGGTTGACCTTGATCTGCAGCTTCATCACGTCGCCGCAGGCAGGAGCGCCGACCATGCCGGTGCCTACCGTCTCGTCGCCCTTGTCGAACGAACCGACATTGCGAGGGTTTTCGTAGTGGTCGATGACCTTGCTGCTGTATGCCATTTTGATTCTCCTAGTGTGCGGTCCAATGGATGGCGTTCAAGTCGACGCCGTCCTTGTACATCTCCCACAGCGGCGACAGCTCTCGCAGCTTGGCCACGCGATCCTTCAGCGTCGCCACCGCGTAATCGATCTCTTCCTCGGTCGTGAAGCGGCCGATGGTCATGCGCAGGCTGGAGTGCGCCAGTTCGTCGCTGCGTCCGAGCGCGCGCAGCACATAGCTCGGCTCCAGGCTCGCGGACGTGCAGGCCGAGCCCGACGACACGGCGATGCCTTTGATGCCCATGATCAGCGACTCGCCTTCCACGAAGTTGAACGAGGCGTTGAGGTTGTGCGGCACCCGGCGCTCCATGTCACCGTTGATGAACACCTGCTCGACGTCGCTCAGTCCGCGCAGCAACCTCTGCTGCAACATGCGGATGCGCTCGATCTCCGTGCCCATCTCTTCCTTGGCAATTCGGAAGGCCTCGCCCATGCCGACGATCTGGTGTGTCGGCAAGGTGCCCGAACGCATGCCGCGCTCGTGCCCGCCGCCGTGCATCTGCGCCTCGATGCGCACGCGCGGCTTGCGACGCACGTACAGCGCGCCGATGCCCTTGGGACCGTAGGTCTTGTGCGAGGCCAGGCTCATCAGGTCGACGGGCAGCCTGGCCATGTCGATACTCACCTTGCCGGTCGCCTGCGCCGCATCGACGTGGACGATGATTCCCCGTTCACGGCACATGGCGCCGATGGAGGGAATGTCCTGAATGACGCCGATCTCGTTGTTGACCAGCATCACCGAGACGAGGATGGTGTCGGGCCGAAGCGCGTCCTTGAACCGGTCGAGGTCGAGCAGGCCGTTTTCCTGCACCGGCAGGTACGTCACCTCGAACCCCTGTCGCTCCAGTTCCCGGCAGGTGTCGAGCACGGCCTTGTGCTCCGTCTTGACAGTGATGATGTGCTTGCCGCGCGTCTTGTAGAAGTGCGCCGCACCCTTGAGCGCAAGGTTGTCGCTCTCGGTGGCGCCCGAAGTCCAGATGATCTCGCGGGGGTCAGCGCCGATCAGCTCAGCCACCTGGGTGCGCGCCTTCTCGACCGCCTCTTCCGCCTCCCAGCCCCACGCATGGCTGCGCGAAGCCGGATTGCCGAAGTGCTCGCGCAGCCAGGGGATCATGGCGTCCACCACGCGCGGGTCGACCGGCGTGGTGGCGCCGTAGTCCATGTAGATGGGGAAATGCGGGGTCATGTCCATTTCGGGGAGTCAGCCTGTTTGGCCGATTACTTCGTGAAAGCGTTGCCGAGTGCGAACACCGAGTTGGGCGCAGTGACCTTGATCGGCTTGACGACCGGCTGGCTGGAAATGGCGCGCTTGACCGGCGCCTCCTCGACCGACACACCCTTGGCGAGTTGGTCGTCGACAAGCTTCTTCAGTGAGATCGAGTCGAGGTACTCGATCATCTTGTTGTTCAGGCTCGCCCACAGGTCATGCGTCATGCAGCGGCCCGCGTCGTCGCCCATGCAGTTTTCCTTGCCGCCGCATCCGGTCGCGTCGAGTGCCTCGTCAACGGCGACGATGATGTCGGCGACGGTGATGTCCTCGGGCTTTCGACCCAGCGAGTAGCCGCCGCCGGGCCCGCGCGTGCTCTCGACCAGTTCATGACGGCGCAACTTGCCGAAAAGCTGCTCCAGGTACGACAGCGAGATCTGCTGCCGCTGACTGATTGCAGCCAACGCCACCGGGCCGGAGTGGGAGCGCAGCGCCAGATCGATCATCGCGGTAACGGCAAAACGGCCCTTTGTGGTGAGACGCATAACTTCTCCTTGTAGCCTTGAGGCAGCGCAGCAACATGACATCGTAGGTTACGGCTGTCATGCCGGCGGGGCCGGTAGGTAACCGGGTAAACCCTCGGAGAGATCCCGAGCAATTCACTCAATTATGCATGAAGCCGACTTGTTTGGTCGGGATTAGCCCGGGAAGTTCCCGAAAGGGTCTTTATCGAAATCCCGGTCCTGAAGTGCGCAGGTTACGGAGCAGGCTTTCGAAGCCGCTGGCTGATGTGAGCGACCAGCCCATCGCACGCGTCCTCGATGTAATCAAGCACGACTTCGAAGTCTTCCGGACCACCCGCATAGGGATCCGGCACGATCAGGGAAGCGGAGCGCGTCGCGTGGTTCATCAGGGGCAGGACACGCGTGCGATGTTCCGGTGGACAGATCTCGAGCACATCCGCAAGGTTCTCGTCGTCCATCACGAGCACGAAATCGAAACGTTCGAAGTCGCGGAGCTTGACCTGTCGGGCCCGTAACGACGAGAGGTCGTAGCCCCGACTTCTGGCGTGTCGTTGAGCGCGAGCATCCGGCGGCGAGCCGACGTGCCAATTGCCTGTGCCAGCGGAATCAACCTCGACGAGGCCGTCCAGCCCGGCCTCGCGCAGCTTGTGACGCAAGACGCCTTCGGCTGTCGGTGAGCGGCAGATGTTGCCCATGCAAATCATGAGCACCCGCAACTTCCGGCTGCCTTCCCGGCTCATGACGCCCTCCCAGCCGACGCCACGGACTGGGTGTCGTGCGGTGACGCACCGAAAGCCTGCTCGCGCAGCAGCGCCAACTGGTCGCGAACCCGGGCTGCCTTCTCGAACTCGAGGTTGCGCGCATGTTCGAGCATCTGCTTCTCCAGCATCTTCATGCGCTTGCCAAGGTCCTTCTCCGACATCGCTTCGACCTGCGCCGAGTCTTCCATCGCCTTGAGCTTGCTCCGGTCGTCCTGCTGGCTGACGACGCCGTCGATCAGCTCCTTGACCTGCTTGCGAATGCTGCGCGGTGTGATGCCATGCGCTTCGTTGTAAACGATCTGCTTCTCGCGCCGACGCCCGGTTTCATCGATGGCGCGCCGCATTGAATCGGTGATCTTGTCGCCATAAAGGATGGCCTTGCCGTTGACGTTGCGGGCCGCCCGGCCGATCGTCTGGATGAGGCTGCGCTCGGCACGCAGGAAACCCTCTTTGTCGGCATCGAGGATGGCGACCAGCGAGACCTCGGGAATATCGAGTCCCTCGCGCAGCAGGTTGATGCCCACCAGCACGTCGAAGGTTCCCAGCCGCAGGTCACGGATGATCTCGACGCGCTCGACCGTGTCGATGTCGGAGTGCAGGTAGCGCACCTTCACCCCGTTGTCGGCCAGATAGTCCGTCAGCTGCTCGGCCATTCGCTTCGTGAGCGTGGTGATCAGGACCCGCTCGGCAAGCTCCGCCCGCTCGCGGATCTCCTGCAGCACGTCGTCGACCTGCGTCACCGCCGGACGCACCTCCACTTCCGGATCGACGAGGCCCGTAGGCCGCACAAGCTGTTCGACGACTTGCCCC
>DASTGE010000764.1:0-4651 GCA_035719405.1 Burkholderiaceae bacterium | reverse complement strand
ATGGCCCACGCGCGCAATTGGACCGGAATGCCGAGAATGAATCCGGCGTCGCCTGCAGCGAACAGTGCGGCGCCGAACAGTGCCGTGACGGCGCCAGCGCGTGCCGCGCCCACGTCCGTCTTCGTGAGGAGAACGACCAACGCCGTCAGGCAGAGCTGAACGACGAGCCATGCCCATGGATGCCCGAAACTCGTGCCCGCCAGTATCCCGAGCAAAAGGGGGGCTGCCTCAAATTTTGTGGAACGAGCCGGGTGCACTTGATTCGTGGGCGAAGACGCTCCCGTCCCGGCAGGTTCCTGCCGGGCCGAGCGCATTGATCAGACTTGGCGGGCCCACCACCACCCGCCCTGGAGCGGCGGCCTTGCACCGCCGCGACAAGGAGCCGAGTTAAATCAAATCAGTTGCCACCACCACCGCCACCACCACCATCACCGGCACTTCCGCGTCCGACGTTGTTCGTGTAGTTCGACAGGTTGTGGTTCGTGCCGGCATCCGTCGCCGCCGCATTGGCAGCGGTCTGGGCGCTGTTTCGGGCGCCCGTGCCGTTCGTGCCCGCCAACTCCTGGGCGATTGCCGCGGTCTGATTGCGGACGGTGTCGCCGAACAATTGATAGACGGCGATGGCGCCGATTGCGACCAGGGCCACGATGATGACGTATTCGGTCATGCCTTGACCCCGCTGGGTGCGCTTGGCTTGATAGGACATTTGCTCTCTTTGGTAGGTTGAAATGCGCCCGGGCACCAAGGCCGCCCTCAATCGACCTTTCCGAAGGCGGCGACAGGGCACCTGTCGCGTCCTCGGTGGAAACCCCTAGGCGGAGGGGACTGTAAATTGAACCGGCTTTCCTTCGGAGCCCGCGTTTCAGGGTGTTCGGTCCCCTAACGGTTGGGATTCCCGGTCGAGCGGTCGAGTGCCCGGGGCGAGTGGGGCTGCGCGCAGAGCGCGCTGGCGATCGGTACCGAAAACAACCTTCAATGGATCATGAGCAGCATGAAAACCGCATGAAGGGCGCAGCGGCTCAACCGCTCACGGCCGATGTGCCATTCCCCGGGTGGCGCTTGAGGGGCCGAGAGAGAAAATCCGATGCCTTTGAAGCTTCGGGGGACCGAGCCCGCCGTGACGCAGAAAACCCAGCGCCTGCACATCACGCTACGCCAGCTCGAAGTTTTCGTCGCAACGGCGAAGGCGGGCTCCACACGAGGCGCGGCCGAGGAGGTGTCGCGCTCGCAATCGGCCGCCAGCACGGCGCTGGTCGAACTGGAATCGGCGCTCGGCGTGCGGCTGTTCGATCGCGTCGGGCGTCGTCTGGCGCTCAATGAGAACGGGCAGGCCTTCCTGCCACGCGCCGCGGCGCTGATCGACCAGGCGGCCGATGCCGAAGCCCTTTTTTCCACTGCGCATGCCGCGCCGTTGCGCCTGGCGTCGAGCTTCACGATCGGCGAATACCTCCTGCCGCCTTTGATCTCGCAGTGGAAACAGGCGCACCCCCACAGCCAGGTCCGGCTCGACATTGCGAATACGGCGGAAGTGCTGAACGCACTGGCGTCGTTCGAGGTCGATATTGGTTTCATCGAGGGCGCCCGCACGCATCCGGAGCTGGTCGTGCATCGCTGGCTCAGCGACGAGCTGGTCATCATCGCCGCGCCCTCGCATCCGTGGGTCGGACGTCGCGTCAGCGCGAAACAGCTCGCGAAGGCCACATGGATCGTTCGCGAGCCGGGATCGGGCACTCGGGAGTCGTCAGACCGCTGGCTCATCCCTGCACTGGGGCAGGTCGCCGTGGAGATGGAGCTGGGCAGCAATGAAGCGGTCAAGCGGGCCGTCGCCTCGGGGCTGGGCCTGGGGTGCCTCTCACGTCGTGCCGTGGCCGAGGCGTTGGCGCAGGGCTCGCTGGTGCTCTTGAAGACGCCCTTGCCGAAGTTGAAGCGAACGCTGGGCATTGTGGTGCACAAGCGCAAGCCGCTGGGATCGGCGGCGCAGGACTTTCTTCGGCATTGCATGGAGCGCGGCGGCAGTATCGACGGCGCATCGGGATAAACGATTGCGCAGGCGGCAATTGAGCAGGCGGCAATTGAGCGGACGGCAATTGAGCGGACGGCAATTGCGCTTGAATCCGGAGGGTGGCCAATCCCTCTGATCGATTTTCCCGCTCATCATGAGCGAAATTACGCGCTTTTCCGTTCATGCGCCCAGACTTAGCATCGCTGCCATGATCTCAAAGCTTTCTGGTCGCCAGTCGGAGCGGATGTACCCTTCCGATGTCGCCCTGCCCCCGAGGCAGCCGGTGTTCAAACGCATCGTCGCATCCACGAAGCACACCGCTCACCTGCTGCCCGGCACCGGGCTGTCGGCCCTTCTCTCACTGGCGGCAACTTTCGTCTCGACGCTTCATGGCGGCCCGCAGTTCCTGTATGCGCTGTTCTTCGGGGTCGCCTTCCACTACCTGAGTCATGAGCCCAGGAGCAAGCCGGGCATCGAATTCAGTTCTCGCACACTGCTGCGCTTCGGTGTCGGCCTGCTCGGTGCACGCATCACGGCGGCCCAGATCGCCGGACTCGGTTGGAGCACCGCACTGGTCGTCGTGGCCGGCGTCCTGACCACGATGGCGGTCGGCCTGGCGCTCGGTCGCCGGCTCGGGCTCACGCGGGCACAGAGTGTGCTGTCCGGCGGTGCTGTCGCGATCTGTGGGGCCTCGGCCGCATTGGCCATTTCCGCCGTGCTGCCGAGGGAAAAGGAAGGCGATCGCTTCACCTTGATGGTGGTGGTGACCGTCACGGTGCTCTCGACAGTGGCGATGGTGCTGTACCCGCTCGTGGCCCGCGCAGTGCATCTTCCGCCGGAGCTTGCCGGATTGTTCATCGGAGGCACGATCCACGACGTGGCCCAGGTCGTGGGCGCTGGCTACACGTTGGGGCAGGAGGCCGGTGATATCGGCACGGTGGTCAAGCTGTTCCGCGTCGCGATGCTCACGCTGGTCGTCGTCACGGTCGCTGCCGCATTCAAGCGATCGCGCGAGCAGGCCGAGAAAGAGCATGCGAGCGGGCGCACGCCGGCACGGCAGCCGCTGGTGCCATGGTTCCTCTGGCTGTTCGTGGCGATGGTGGTGCTCAACTCCGCCGGCATGTTCTCGCACGCCATGCAGGACACGCTCAACAGCGTCTCGCGCGGCAGTCTGGTCGTCGCGATTTCCGCGCTCGGCATGAAGACCTCGTTCCAGCAATTGGCGCAGGCGGGCTGGCGGCCTTTGCTGCTCATCGTGGCCGAAACCGTATGGCTCGCCGTGCTCGTGCTGGGATACGCCGTGATCGTGAAGTGAAGGTTAGGAGCCTGGGCGGCAGAAATCGGGCCCGGATTTCTGCCGCCCAGGCTCCTAGCGCGCAGCATCTACCATCGCAGATGCGCGGGGGTCTGCGACACAAGGAATGTGCGATGAGTGATGCCGCGGTATTTCCTGTTGAAGGCGGTTGCGATTGCGGGCGTATCCGCTATCGCATGGAGAGCGCTCCGCTCATCGTCCACTGCTGCCACTGTCGCTGGTGTCAGCGTGAAACCGGCTCCTCGTTCGCCCTCAACGCGATGATCGAGTCCGAGCGGGTGACGCTGTTGCGCGGCGATCCGCAAGTGATCGATACCCCTTCAAAGAGCGGCCTCGGCCAGCAGATCATTCGCTGTCCGCAATGCCGTGTCGCGTTGTGGAGTCACTATGGTGGAGCGGGTCCGGTGCTTTCGTTCATTCGCGTGGGCACCCTCGACGATCCGGATTCCCTGCCGCCCGACATTCACATCTTCACCGCCTCGAAGCAGCCGTGGGTCTTGATCCCGCCTGGGATGCGTATGGTGCCGGAGTACTACGACAGCAAGGAGGTGTGGTCGTCACAAAGCCTGGAGCGGCGAGAGGCGTTCATGCCGCGCATCGAGGCGTATCGCGCCACGTTGGGGGATCGCCGGAAGCAACGGGATCATGAGGGGCATGCCGCACAGGAGGTTGCCGCACCGTTCCGGCTGGTCGACATCGACCATGTCGTGCTGCGCGTGCGCGACCTGCAGGCCATGTTGCGCTTCTATATGGAGGTGCTCGGCTGCAGTATGGAAAAGACGCAGGAGGACATTGGGCTTCATCAGCTGCGTGCAGGGCGGTCTCTCATTGATCTGGTGCCGATCGACGGGCCGCTGGGTCGGGCAGGTGGTGCAGGCCCAGGCGAGCAGGGGCGCAACCTTGATCACTTCTGCCTGCGCATCTCGCCTTTCGAAGGTGAGGCGATCGTCGGGTACTTGAAGTCGCGTGGCGTCGAGACGGGTCCGGTAGCGTCGCGATATGGGGCCGATGGCGAAGGGCCATCGGTCTATGTGCGCGACCCGGAGGGCAATGTGGTCGAGCTCAAGGGGACGGCGTTGAGTCCGGAGTAGTCGAACCGACAATTGCACCCTCGTGGGCCTTCACCCCAACCCTCTCCCGCCGAGCGGGAGAGGGAGCAAGGCCGCGCAGCGATGCCTCTATTTCGAACCCGATCTCAGCAGCCGATTCACTGCCGCGACGGCATCGGGCTTCAACTGCCCCGAAGCCTGTCGCAGCTTGAGGGCGCCAAGCAGCACGTCGTAGCGCGCCTTCGCCAGTTGCGTCTGGGTCTGATAGAGCTGGTTCTGCGCGTT
>DASTGE010000763.1:0-20201 GCA_035719405.1 Burkholderiaceae bacterium | reverse complement strand
TGGGCCTCGACAAGCTGAAACATTTTCTCATCTCGAATGACGATTCGTCGCGAGATCAAGAGGGGGTGGAGGCAATCGACGAATTCGGAGCCAGAGTCGAAGAAGGCGTTCGGGGGTTCTTCTCCACTCAGGCCGGCCGGTTGTATGACCATGGCAAAGGTGCGCTCGACAGCTTGTGCGCCGACGTGGAGGACGGGCGCATCCCGCTTGCGCAGCGGCACTCCGTGGTGCGAAACCTGGCGACTGGCCTGGCGGTCTGCTCGGAGGGCGCCTGCTCCAACCTGATCATTGCAGCAGACGATCTTCGGCTGGGCGTCCATGGACCTCGCGGTCACGCGAAGAGGGCCTGGGAAAGCCTCTTCGACCAGGCGATCGTGGAGTTCAGCCTGCGCACGCACGGCAACCGCTACAACTACCTCGGCAATGAGATCCACTATGTCAACGGCTACCGCAACTACTTTGCGCACACGCTTGGGTTGACGGAACGTCCGGACAGCTTCGTGCAGCAGGAGGAGTTCGAGCCGCACCTGGAAGCGGCAACCCGATTCGTGAATGAGACAGTGACGGCCGATACCCTGGTGACGCATTTGGCCGAAAGCTGTCTGGCCGAGGTTCGGGAACATTTCAAGAGTTATCTTGACCGGCCTCTCACGGAAACAGAGACCTGGGAGTGCTACCAGAAGTACGATTCGATCGGCGCGGCATTGCAAAGTCGCTACGGAAGGATCGAGTGCGACGTCCTGATCAATGCGGACGAATCTGCGGACACCGAAGAGGCCACTTTCAGGGTCATCAACAGGCCGGACGTGCTCATGCGCGCCATCGCGCGCAACCTGCGACAAGCCGGCGTGCTCGAGAAGGAGAAGTTCAAGACTGAAGGCAGCGCGGCAGCAGCCGACGATCAGCCCGGCGGAAAGATCAAGCGCATCACCGACGATGCGTATTACGTGAAAGAACAGGTCCCCGGTCAATCGCATGCCAGATACCGCAACGTCCAGCCGACCGATCTTCGCCGCTTCAACCTGCCCGAGGAGCGGACACGGAGGATACTCAAGAACGCGCTGATCTCAACGACCGATCGCGATCAGCTTCAACTTCTCGACCCTTCCGGTGTGTGGGACTTGATCACCAATCCTGAAGGAGGCTTGGTCGAAGAGACGACGCAATGGCTCGACGTCATGGTCCACTCCGCGGTCAAGCGCTATCGCGAAGCAAGTGCCGATGCCAATCAGTTCCTGATGGTCAAGGCGAAGGAGAAGCTTTCCCGCAATGAATCACCCGTACAGGAAAGGCATCTCGCCGACCTGATGATCAATGGCGAGGATGCTCTTGCGGCCGCGGCAGCGTCTTGGCTGACCACCTTCGACTGGTTCGACAGAGACGGCAACGGTGTGCTGCACATCGCCGCGAGAATGGGCTGCCATCAAGTGCTGGAAGAACTGGCGCCCAGGGCACTGGATATCAATGAACAGAACTGGGCGCACCAGACGCCGCTGATGTTGGCTGTGGAAGCCGAAGCGACGCCTTGCGTCCACGCTTTGCTGAAGCACGGTGCAAACAGCGGCCTTCGCAACGGGAATGGCGCGACTGCCTTGATGATTGCGGCAAACCGTGGGGCTTTGGCAATCGTGGAGACGTTGCTTGATCACGGTGCTGATGCCGACCTGCAAGATCGTAATGGCTGGAGCGCACTCCATTTCGCGGCCGTTGACGGGGATCCGGACCTCGTCCAAAGGCTGGCGAAAGCGGTCAAGGACGTAAACCAGGTCAGGCGGGATGGCCAAACTCCGCTGATGATCGCCGCTGGCGGAGGTCACGTCGAGGCGGTGCGCCGCCTGTTGGACCTCAAGGCCAACGCCGGCCACAAAGATGCCCGGGGGAGAAATGCATTCCACATCGCCGCCAAGAACGGGGAAACCGAAGTCCTGAAAGCGCTGAAGCCTTTCGTGAGGAGTGTGGACGAGCGAACGCCTGCGGGCATGACAGCACTGATGCTGGCAGCACAGCATGCGCATGCCGAGGCGGTGCGAACGCTGTTGAGCTTCGATGCCGATGCCGACCTGACGAATCGTCTTGGGCAGAACGCACTTCACTTCGCGGCCATTCGCGGGGAACCGGACAGCATCGAAGCGCTTGGAAAGGTGGTGAAGGATGTGAATCAGGTGGCGCACGGGCGCCTCACCGCTCTGATGATGGCCGCCGACCAAGGGCGCGTCGCGGCAGTACGCGCGCTGCTGAATTGCAAGGCCAAGGCAGATCTCAAAGCTTCCTCGGGCATGAATGCATTTCACATGGCTGCCAAGGCGGGAAGGCACGAAGTCCTCGAAGAGTTGAAGTCTTTCGTGGAGCTGGACGCACGCACTGCCGATGGTGATACGGCATTGTTGTTGGCGGCGTGGGGAGGGCACTCCGAGGCGGTTGACATGCTACTGAGATTCGGCGCCGATCCGAATCATCTCAACGTCCTCGACAAGAACGGCAGAACGCCCTTGATGCAGGCCGCAAAGAGCGGACGGTGGAACGTCGTCAAAGGCCTTGTTCATGCCGGAGCCACAATCCACTGTCCAGACCAGGATGGGGTCACGCCGTGGATGGCAGCCAATCAATCAAATGCGCCTGAGGAGGTGTTGGCGCTGCTGTGCGGTGGCAACACTTCGGCTTCGTCGGGCCCCTCCGGCGCGGAACAACGCACTGAATAAGGTGACGCTGAATCAAGTCCCCGCAATGCGAGCGACTTGTTCAGCGTTGTCTTCATCAAGTCAAGCTGGCAGCACGCGAACGGGCTTCGGGAAGCCTTCGACCTTGCGGCCCTTGCGCGCCCGCTTGCCCTCGTAACCAGCCAGACTGGCCGTGGTGAAGTTCTCCTCCTTCGCGCGGCCTCCCCGACCCTGCCCCACCACCTTCACGCCGCGGCCGAAGGTGGCAACCGACAGCAGCGGATCGTCGAGGTCCACTTCCATCAGCGTGAGCCCGCGGCCTCCGTTGCCTTGCAGCTTGAGTTCGTCCAAACCAAACACCAGCAGCCGCCCGCTCATCGAGAGGCAGGCGACCTTGTCATGCTCGGCCAGACGCACGGCAGGCGGCAGCATGTGATCCTGCGGCTCCAGCGCGAGAAAGCCCTTGCCTCCGCGCTGGCGGCTCAACATGTCGCCCACCTTCGCCAGCAGTCCGAAGCCGCCGGTGTTCGCCACCAGCAGCACCTGCTCCACCGATCCGGCGAAGTAATGCACCGCCTGCGTCCCCGATTCAAGGTCGATCAAGGTCGTGATCGGCTGCCCGTCGCCGCGCCCGCCCGGCAGGCCGCTCACCGCCGTCGTATACACCCGGCCGTTGGAGCCGAACACCAGCATCGGGTCGACGCTGCGGCACGGGAATACGCCATACAGTCCGTCGCCGGCCTTGAACTGCAGTGAGCCCGCATCGATCTCGTGGCCCTTGAGTGCGCGCACCCAGCCTTTGAGACTGACGACCACCGTCACCGGCTCGTCGACCACCCGCACCTCGGCGACGGCCCGCTTCTCGGCCTGGATCAGGGTACGGCGGTCGTCGCCATGGGTCTTGGCGTCGGCTTCGATCTCCTTGATCACCGTGCGCTTCAGGGTCGCGGGGCTGCCAAGAATGTCTTCCAGCTTCTTGCGCTCCTCGCGCAGGCCCTTCAGTTCCTGCTCGATCTTGATCGCCTCCAGCCGCGCCAGTTGCCGCAGCCGGATCTCCAGGATGTCTTCAGCCTGCCGGTCACTGAGCTTGAAGCGATTGATCAGCGCCTGCTTGGGCTCGTCAGACTGGCGGATGATGCGGATCACCTCGTCGATGTTCAGCAGCACCAGCTGCCGGCCTTCGAGGACGTGGATGCGGTCCAGCACTTTGTCGAGCCGGTGTCTCGTGCGCCGTTCGACCGTATGCAGCCGGAAGTCGATCCACTCCAGCATCACCTGCCGCACCGGCTTCTGCACCGGCTTGCCGTCGCGGCCGACCATGGGGAAGTTCACCGGCACCGACGATTCGAGGCTGGTCTGCGCGAGCAAGGTGTTGGCCAGCTCCTGCTGGCCGATGCGCGACGTCTTGGGCTCGAACACGATCCGCACCGGAGAGTCCTTGCTCGACTCGTCACGCACGGTGTCCAGCACGGCGAGCACCGATGCCTTCAGCTGCATCTGGTCCTGGCTGAGCGACTTCTTTCCGGCCTTGACCTTCGGGTTGGTCAGCTCCTCGATTTCCTCCAGCACCCGCGCCGCCGACACGCCTGGGGGCAGCTCGGTCACCACCATCTGCCATTGGCCGCGAGCGAGGTCTTCGATCTTCCAGCGCGCCCGCACCTTGAGCGACCCGCGCCCGGTGCTGTAAGCCTCGCGGATGTCGGATGTGGCGCTGATAATCTGGCCCCCGCCGGGGAAGTCCGGCCCGGGCAGCATTGCAAAGAGGTCGTCGTCCGACAACTTTGGATCGCGGATCAGAGCGACCACGGCAACCGCGACTTCCCTCAGGTTGTGGCTCGGGCATTCGGTCGCCAGACCGACCGCAATGCCGGAGGCTCCGTTGAGCAGCACGAAGGGCAGGCGCGCGGGAAGCTGCCTCGGCTCCTGCGTCGAGCCGTCGTAGTTGGGCACGAAGTCCACCGTGCCCTCGTCGATCTCGTCGAGCAGCAGCCGTGTGATCGGGTTCAGGCGGGCCTCGGTGTAGCGCATCGCCGCCGCGCCGTCGCCGTCGCGCGAGCCGAAGTTGCCCTGCCCGTCGATGAGCGGATAGCGCTGGGAGAAGTCCTGCGCCATGCGCACCAGCGCGTCGTAGGCCGCCTGATCGCCATGGGGATGGAAGCGGCCGAGCACATCGCCGACCACGCGTGCGCTCTTCACCGGCCTGGCGCCGCCCGGCGGCGTGAAGGCCAGGCCCATGCGTTCCATTGCATAAAGAATGCGGCGCTGAACAGGCTTCAGGCCGTCGCAGACATCGGGCAAGGCCCGGCCTTTGACGACCGACAGGGCGTATTCGAGATAGGCGCGTTCGGCGTAATGGGCCAGGGTGATCGAATCACCGGCCGGGGTATCGGAAGGGGGAAAGAGATCGATCGTCGACATGGTGGGCTGCGTCCAGCGCCTTCGAAGGCGGCGAGTGTAGCTGCGCTTTGCTCACGCACCCCCCCGATCGTGGGGGGTTGGCATGCGGATGCATGCCTAGAGTGAATTGAGGCAATGTCCGACCGGAGGCGCTCACGATGACTCGTACTCCTTCCCCGCCTTCTGCACGGTGCTCGATTCTTGCGATCGCGTCGGCCTGTGCATCGCTGGTCGCCAGCACGTCGGCGCTTGCCGTGCCGGTGACAGGCCAGCTCCAGATCGCTGGCGCGATGACGTTCAGCAGGTCGGGCATCGACTTCCTGCCGGCAGACACGGGCACTGGCAGTTTCTTCGTGGTTGCCGGGACCGGAACATTCGCGCCTATGGTCGGCATGACAGGCGCGATCAAGGACGTCGCCCCACCGCCCGCCTCCATCGCGACGCCCTCGCTGCTGACATTGCCCGGCGGCGTGCATTTCGACTCGACCACGCTCTATCCCGGCGTGTTCACCGCCGCCGCATGTGGGGCGGCGCCCGCGGCCGGGCAGACCTGCACGCTGGCCAATGTCCCGGTCAACCTGACCAACCTGACCCCGAGCATGTCGACACTGTCCTTTGCCGGTGCTGGCAGCTTCGTCAGCGGCACCGACGTGACCCCATACACGGCCGTGCTGACTGCGCAGTTTGCGAACATGTCTTACCAGACCCTGATCGCCACGCTGCAGGCCGGCGGCACGGTCACGACTTCGTACTCCGCCAGCCTGGCGCCGATTCCCGAACCGGGCACCCTCGCCATGATGCTCGCCGGCGTCGGCGCGGTCGGCTTCATCGCGCGGCGGTTGAAGTCCCGCTGAGTCTCACGGATCCGCTTGTCCCCTGCCCTTTGCAGGCAGGGGACCATCCCGCCTAAGGATTTTCCCTGCTCGCCTTGCGCCCGCATTCGCGCGGGAAACGTCCTGCGCCGTGCACAATTCCGCCTGACGTCATTAACCGAAGTTCCGACCAAAGGGACGCGCGGCACATGCGACATGTGGTGTTCAACCAGAAGGGCGGGGTGGGAAAGTCGACCATCGCGTGCAACCTCGCAGCAATCAGTGCCGAGCAGGGATTGAGCACCCTGGTCGTCGACCTCGATCCACAGGGCAACTCCACTCACTACCTGCTGGGCAAGGGTGCGGACGTCGCCATGGACGGCGTGGCGGAGTTCTTCGACCAGACCCTGCGCTTCACCATCCGGCCGAAGTCCACCCATGAGTTCATCGTAGAGACGCCGTGGAAGAATCTTCACCTCATGCCTTCGAGCCCCGCGCTGGAGGAGCTGCAAAGCAAGCTTGAAAGCCGGTACAAGATCTACAAGCTGCGCGACGCGCTCGCCGAACTCGACCTCAATTACGACCGCATCTTTATCGACACCCCGCCGGCACTCAACTTCTATACGCGCTCTGCGCTGATCGCGGCGCAACGTTGCCTGATCCCATTCGACTGCGACGACTTCTCCCGGCGGGCGATCTATTCCCTGCTCGAGAACGTGCAGGAGATCCAGGCCGATCACAATCGCGATCTCCAGGTCGAAGGCATCGTCGTCAACCAGTTCCAGCCGCGGGCGAACCTGCCGCAGCGGCTGGTGAAGGAACTGCTCGACGAAGGACTTCCCGTGCTGCAGCCCTACCTCAGCGCGTCAGTGAAGATCAAGGAAAGCCACGACCTGGCCAAGCCCATGATCCATCTGGATGCCGGGCACAAGGTGACTCGCGAATTCGTCTCCCTGTACGAAGGCTTGAGCGCGTAAAGCAGCTCCGGCGCGCCGTCAATTCCAGCGGCCCTCAGCCCCACCAACGCTGAAACGACCGGCACCCAGCAGGGCGACGGCCAAGGCACTGGCCAGGTACATGCCCTGCAACTCCAGCGCCCAGCCGCCCGTGCGGCTGATCGTGCCGAGGTCCGCCATATGCACGAGCCCGATGGCAAACAGCATGTTGATCGCAACGATCAGGGCTGCCGCGCGAGTCCAAAGGCCGACGATCAGCAGCAGTGGCGCGAGCACCTCGCCGATGTAGACGCCGTAGGCCAGGAACGCGGGCAGGTCTGAACGTCCCACGGCGGCCATCACACCCACCGGACCCGTCTTGAGCTTGGCGATCCCGTGAAGCAGGATCAATACACCGAGCGCGACGCGCAGCAGGAGCCGGCCCCCATCGGCCGCCCGCGACGAGTAGGACAGTGCCCACTCGCCGCGCGCAGGCCGCCTCATGGTCGCATCCGCCATTCGAACATCTCCTTACCGTCATTCGGGTCGACGCAGTGTGCGCCGTTGCGAATCAGGCGAGCAAAGAAAATGCCTGTCCTGCCGTGGGGTTTTCAAGCGCCTGAGCGCATCGCCTGCTTCACCAACTCGTCGATCCGTCCGGTGATCTGCGTCAATTGCCCCGCCACCACAGAGAATTCGTGCCCCAACTCACCGGCGCGCGCGGCGACCACCTGCGCATTGAAGGCCACCATGCGGGCCTGGCGCGCGATCGACTCGATGTCGCCCAACACGTCGCTGACCTGCTGTTTGACACGCCGGGCATGCCGCTTTGCGAGGTCTTCGTACACCTGTGTGATCGCGTCGAGCACGGCCAGCAGCGGCGTCGCGTGTCGCACGAGCCGGTCAAGCTGAGGACGAGCCGAGGCCTGCCCGATCGCATCGAGGGTCTGCGTTGCCGCAGCAATGAAATCGCGGATGGTCTTGTCGCCCTGGGCGGCCCCGAAGTACACCTCTTCGAGTTCCTCGCAGAACACGCCAGGCAGCTGTTCGTTACCCTCCACCAACGCCTTGTGCGCCTCGCTGAACAGCGACAACGCCTCGCGAGCGGAATCGATCGCGCACGGCCGATCCTGCGAAGCCAGGATGGCGAAGAGCACGACACGCTGGGACGCGAAACGCCGGCGGCCGGAGAGATTGATCAGCGCACCGAACAGATCGCCCGACAGCTTCGGTGCGCCATCGTTGTGCGTGGACCTCGGGCGGGTCGTACCTTCGAGGTGCGATACGGCAAGCATGGGGGTTATCCTTCACCAAATCGGCTCGTCAGACCTCCCTGCGCGCCGGATCGTGATGCGGCAAGCACCATTCGTACCACCATTCGTACAAATGCACCGGCTCAAACGGGCTGCGCCACGTCGTACATTTCCGAGGCCTGCCGCAGCTGCCGGGCGACCTTGTCGACAAGCGTCGCCGGCCCGAGCACCTTTACCTGCGGTCCGTGCCGGAGCACGTCCATCGCCAGCTCGGTCGCGTCGGTGTACGGCAGCCTGAGTGTCAATGACCCGTCGTCATGCAGCGTGGCCTCCTGTCGCGGATGCCATCGCTCGTGCGCGACCCATTGCGCGGCCTCGGGCGAAAACCTCAGCTCCGCCCATTCGATGCGAGCCCCGCTGAAGACGCCATAGCCCGCATCGAGCTCGTCCTCGATCGTCTTCAGCGCGACATCCTTCGCAGGCGGCTGCTCGATCAGCCCGGCATCGCGGATCGCATCGAGCGCGAAGCGGCGCAGCCCCTCGCTCGCATGGCACCAGGCGTCCAGATACCAGGTGTTGCGCCAGTGGACAAGCCGCTGCGGCGACACCACGCGCTCGGTGCGCTCCTGCCGGCTGCGCACCCAGTAGCTCAGGCTCACCCGCTGCCTGCGCGTCAGCGCGCTGCCGATCAGCTCGAAATGCCTTGGTACGACCGGCCGACGCGCGGGGCTCATGATGCGCACCCGCTTCATCAGCTCGCGCGCTTCGGCCTCGCTGCTGCCCAGCATGCCGTGCATCTTGTCCAGCAGAGGCTGAAGGTGGCGCGCAAGCACGCCGCCTTCGTCCAGCCCGCTGATCAGCTGATGCATCGTCAGCAAGGCGTGGATCTCGGCCTCGCTGAACCACACGCCGGGGAGTTCGTGCCTGAGCTGGCGTGCATCGCGCGGGTCGGCCTGCAGCTTGTACCCATTCGAATCGCGGTCATAGACGATGGGCGCGTCCATCCGGCTGCGCAGGTATTCCAGGTCGCGCTTGAGCGTGGCGGGGCTGATGCCCAGCTCGTGCATCAGCTGCGCGAAGCTCACGCTGCCTTGACTGCGGATCATCAGCTCGATGCGATAAAAGCGTTCGGTGCGGTCCATGTGCTGATTGTGCCGACCGGCGCGAGCCTGGCTCACGCCATGAGCCACCCGACGGAGAGACTGCACTCGCCGGGGTCGTCCCGGTGTCACTCTCGACCTGAAAGGGAGTCCCTCATGTCGCAGGCCGCCTTGTTCCCTTCCGTTGAATCTGCTGCCCCGCTGCAACTGAACGACTTCGATGCCGCCGGCTTCGACATCGGTTGGGACCACGCCCGATATCAGATCGTGCCGCCGGCGAAGCATCTGCATGGCGGACATCCCGTGAGGCAAGGCTGGCAGGCGGGCCGCTCGGTGTTCCGCTCCCGCACGTTGCACCCCACTCCCGCCGTGCGGCAATGGCTTCACCTGCGCCTCATGGCGTGGTTGAACGGGCAAGCCTTCGAGGGTGTTCAGGTGACGCCGAATTTCCTGGCCCAACTCGTCGCGTCGCATTGCCCCGTCACCGGCGAGCCGCTCGATCCTTCCGACATGAACGGGTGCCGCGTGTTCGAGGATGCGGCCTATGCGGCCGGCAATCTCGTTGCACTCAGCGAGCGTGCGCGCAAGGCGAAGGCCGGTCGCGACTGGCGTGCGGCACTCGACTGCGCCCGGCGCATCGAGAGCGGCGAGGTGACGAGCATCGACGGCTTGATTGCCGGCGAGTGGTCACGCCTGGCGGTGCTGATGTCGTTCGCGACACCGCTTGCCCATCGCGAAGCGGCCACGCTGCCACTGCTCGTGCTGCCGCCCAACCGTGTCCGCATCCTCAATGCCGTGCAGGCGCTCCAGGCGCTGCTCACGCTGCAGTTCACCCATGCCGGCTATGCCCGTCGCCTGCTCGACCTCGCGGCTGTAGTGCCCGACATGTCGACCCGTCAGGACTTCCATGTCTTCATGCAGACGCTGCTGGCAAGGCGCGTGGCGGCGGGGCCGCTGACCGACGGCGCCAACCTGCGGCAGGCGCTGATTGACGCGTGGCTGCATCCGCTCGTGCAAAGGCGGTGGCAACGGCTGGCGCTGCGGCTGAGCGAAGCCGACTGCGAGCGTATCGTGCAGTACGCGGGCAGGCGCGGGCTCGTGGACGAGGGCTGCCGCTGGCTCCCGCGAGAGGCGGCGACCGATGGCTGGGCGCTGGAAACCGAAGGTCGTGCGGTGATGACCTCGGAAGGATTCCTCAGCTCCCGCTCCCGCTCGCGGGAGAGAGGTGGGATGAGGGGGATCGATACGCGCCGTCCGCCGATCCTCGCGGCTACATCCAAGGCCCTCGGCTCGCGCTAATTCCAAATAACTCCCTCGCCCTCCGCCAGCGGGAGAGCTTGCGAGGCGGCCGGGTGCGGTGAGGGGGCGACCCGAAACGCTGTCGGACTGCCAATGCACCCTCGTTGGCAATCACCCCTACCCTCTGCGGCAAGCGAGAGGGAGTGTTGATGCCCTTTAACCTTCCAGCCCGAGTGCCGCCCGCGCCTGATATTCCCTGTCGAGCAACGACATCACGATCAGCGAGTCGTACCCATCTCCCATGCGTACGCTCTCGCGCAGGCGCCCCTCTTCGACGAAGCCTTCGCCGGCGTAGAGCTTCACCGCGCGCTGGTTGAGCGTCTTCACCTCGAGCCAGAAGCGGTGCGCGCCGAGGTCGCGAAACGCCATCTGCTTGAGCAGTCGCACGCACGCGTGGCCCAAGCCCTGCCCCTTGGGCTGCAGCACGATGCGCTTGAGCTCGACGCTCTTGTTCGGATTGCGGCAACCCTGAAGAATCACGAAGCCCGCCCGCTCACCATAGTCGTCACCTGCCTCGATGATGAAGTGACGTGAATCGGGAAAGCGCACCGCCCCCTCGTGCTGCGGCAACTCCCAAGGCGTGATGAACGGCAGGTTGCGCGGATCCTTCTCCACGCCCACGACGAACTCGAGATCCGAAAGCATCGTGGGCCGGAGACGGACACGTGGCGAGATCATGAGACGTTGTCGCGGAACGAGCACGCAGATATCGGGAATTGCGGCGCCAATTGGCCGTCGCTCGCCACCAGCCTATCGAACCCGAACTCGAAGGGCAACCCGTTGGAACCGCTTCTCTCGATGTCCGATGCCCCGCTCGTCCTCGACCGCGTTCGGCAAAGAGCCGCTGGTCCGAAGTCGACCACGTCAAGGCTTGCCCGTCAGCCATTCAAAGCTGGGAGCCGGCAGAGTGTCAGGCGGGAGCCCGCAGGCCGCCATTTCCTCGCCCCAGCCTTTGGCCACCGTCTCCTTCGTCTCTTCGATGTACTGCGCGGCTTCTTTCGGTTCGTATGCAAAGTTCTCGCAGGTCTTCAGCAGGTTCCCGGTCGTGGCCATCGCGCTGCCGTCGCGGGCGACCGCCATCGCCAAGGTCCCCGAGAACGTGATGTAGGGAGCGATGTCAAACGCATCGGACAGTCCACATCGGCCATCCCTGTGCAGTATCCCATGGTTGCGCGGATGATCATCGCCGTTGCCACAGATGGCATTGAAGGCCATGCGGCGCCACAATTCGCGCTTGAGCCGCGGGACAGCGAGAACGTGCCGCAGCGCACCGGCCGTGACTGGCCTGGCAACCAGACCCAGACCGGCTTCTCGACCTCGCTCATTTCGACGCACCATCGCGCACTCGCTGGGGCAGCCGCGATTCCAGAAGGGCAACGTCACCCTGGTCGCGGCCAAGCTGCGCGACCGATTCGGTGAAATCACCCAGCACGTCCAGCGCCCACAGCACCTTCAGCCAGTAACCCAACTGCACGCTACCGCCGCCCTTCTCCATCGTGACAAGAGTGTTCGTGCTGATGCCGGCCTTTGAAGCCAGGTCCGGCTGAGTCAGGCCCCTTCCCTTGCGGACGATCCGCACGCGCTCCGCCAGCACCTGCAGGGCGTCCTCGGCTTGGAACGGAAGGCGTTGGGCCGCCGCCGAAGTTCTCATATCTCAGTTGCAAAACCAGATAGATCACAAGTTATTGT
Source organism: Burkholderiaceae bacterium (assembly GCA_035719405.1). Taxonomy (GTDB): domain Bacteria; phylum Pseudomonadota; class Gammaproteobacteria; order Burkholderiales; family Burkholderiaceae_C; genus CAMLIZ01. The sequence continues at coordinate 8,059 of DASTGE010000763.1, read as the reverse complement.
GATAACTATCGCTTCCCACACTTGAGCGCTGTAGGGGGGCCTCAGCCCGCTTCGGGACTTCTCCCCTTGACCCACTGCGCGCGTCCCGCTCAAACATCCACCTCCACGGCATCCCCGCGCAGCTCCATCAGCTCGCGCCTTGACGCCGCCTCACCCTTGCCCATGAGCTTGGTCAGCGACCCTTCCGTCGCCATGAAATCCAGCTCTCCATAGGCCACCGGAAGCAGGCGGCGGGTGTCCGGGTTGAGCGTCGTGTCCCAAAGCTGCTCGGCGCTCATCTCGCCCAGGCCCTTGAATCGGCTGATGCTCCACGATCCCTCGCGCGCCCCTTCCTTGCGCAGCTTGTCGAGCGCGGCCTGCTGCTCACCCTCGTCCAGCGCGTAGATCTTGGTCGCCGGTTTCTTGCCGCGCGCCGGCGCGTCAATGCGAAACAGCGGCGGCTTGGCGACATACACATGACCGCGCTCGATGAGCTTGGGGAAGTGGCGGAAAAAGAGGGTGAGCAACAAGACCTGAATATGCGAGCCGTCCACGTCGGCGTCGGAGAGGATGCAGATCTTCCCGTAGCGCAGCTGCGTCAGGTCGGGGTTGTCGGCGGGGCCGTGCGGGTCGACGCCGATCGCCACGGAGATGTCGTGGATCTCGTTGTTGGCGAACAGGCGGTCGCGCTCGACCTCCCAGCTGTTGAGCACCTTGCCTCGCAAAGGCAGGATGGCCTGCGTCTCCTTGTCGCGCCCCATCTTCGCGCTGCCGCCGGCCGAGTCGCCTTCGACGAGGAACAGCTCGTTGAGGCTGGTGTCGCGGCTTTCGCAGTCGGTGAGCTTGCCCGGCAGCACAGCCACGCCCGATCCCTTGCGCTTCTCGACCTTCTGGCTTGCACGCTGCCGCGTCTGTGCCTGCCTGATGACGAGATCGGCCAGCTTGCGCCCGTGCTCCACGTGCTGGTTCAACCACAGCTCGAGCGCGGGACGCACATAGGTCCCGACCAGCCGCAGGGCGTCGCGCGAGTTGAGTCGCTCCTTCGTCTGGCCCTGGAACTGCGGGTCCAGCACCTTGGCGCTCAACACGAAGCTGGCGCGCGAGAAGACGTCGTCGGACATCAGCTTCACGCCCTTGGGCAGCAGCGAATGCAGCTCGATGAAACCCTTGATGGCATTGAACAGGCCATCCTTCAGCCCCGCCTCGTGCGTGCCGCCGGCCACCGTGGGAATGAGGTTGACATAGCTTTCCCGCAGCGGCGCGCCTTCCTCCGTGAAAGCGACACACCACGTCGCGCCCTCTCCCTCGGCGAAGTTCTCCGTCTCGCCCTCGGTCGCAAAGCGTTCGCCCTCGAAAAGCGGGATCAGCGGATCGGCCGGCAGGCTTTGCATGAGGTAGTCGCGCAGACCGCCCTTGTAAAGCCACTGCTGCGAGTCGCCTGTCTTTTCCTGAGTGAGCGTGACGACGACGGCCGGCATCAGCACCGCCTTGCTGCGCAGCAGGTGCGTCAGCTCGGCCTTCGGCAGCTCGGCACTCTCGAAATACTTGGGGTCGGGCCACACACGCACGGTCGTGCCTTGTTTGCGATCAGCCGCGCCCGCCTTGCGCACCTTCAGCTTCTCGACCACGTCGCCACCCGAGAACGCGATGGTCGCCACCTGGCCATCGCGCCATACGGTCACTTCGAGCCGCTTCGCCAGTGCATTGGTGACGCTGACGCCCACGCCGTGCAGGCCCCCCGAAAAGCTGTAGGCGCCCCCGGAGCCCTTGTCGAACTTGCCGCCTGCATGCAGCCGTGTGAACACGATCTCGACCACGGGCACCTTTTCTTCCGGGTGCGGGCCGAAGGGAATGCCGCGGCCATCGTCCTCCACGCTGACTGAGCCGTCCGCGTGCTGAACGACCGCGATGCGCTTGCCATGCCCGGCCAGCGCCTCATCGGCCGCGTTGTCGATCGCCTCCTGCACGATGTGCAGCGGGTTGTCGGTGCGGGTGTACATGCCCGGCCGCTGCTTGACAGGCTCAAGGCCCTTGAGCACGCGGATCGAGGCTTCGCCGTAGTTGCCCGGCGTATTCGTTTTCGTCGCCATGGCGCGGGATTCTAGGAGTGAGGCTCGCAAGTGACGCGCGTGCAGCGAGTTCGCTGCAGGTCGTCCATCACGCCAGCAGCGGCCTGCACCCTGGGGTCAAACACTTCTCGGTACAGTGGCAGGCATGACCGCCGCAGCCCTGCCCTCGTCGCCCCGCCTCTCGATGACCCAGGTGCTGGTCTGCGGCGCCGCGATTGTCACGCTGTCGATGGGCATCCGCCACGGCTTCGGGCTGTGGCTGCAGCCGGTCACAATGGCCCGGGGTTGGACACGCGAAACCTTCGCCTTCGCGCTGGCAGTTCAGAACCTCGCGTGGGGCGTCGCGGGCCCGTTTGCAGGGATGCTGGCCGACCGCCTCGGCGCCTTCAGGGTGCTCGTGATCGGCAGCCTGCTCTATGCCATGGGTCTGGTGCTGATGGCCCTTTCCACGTCGGGCATCGCCTTCACAGGCAGCGCCGGATTGCTGCTCGGCATGGCTCAGGCCGGAACCACTTACGCCGTGATCTACGGCGTGATCGGGCGCAATGTCGCACCCGAGAAACGCTCGTGGGCGATGGGGGTGTCGGCCGCCGCAGGTTCGTTCGGCCAGTTCGTGATGGTCCCGGTCGAGAACGGCCTGATCTCCAATCTCGGATGGCAGAACGCGCTTTTCGTGGCTGGTTTCCTGGCGCTCGCAATGGTGCCGCTCGCTTTCGGACTGAAGGAACCCGGCCTCGCCTGCGGATCTGCCAAGCCGCAGCAAAGCGTCGGTGCCGCCTTGCGCGAGGCGTTCTCGCACCGAAGCTTCCAGTTGCTCACCACCGGCTACTTCGTGTGCGGCTTCCAGGTCGTCTTCATCGGAGTGCACATGCCGAGCTATCTCAAGGACAAGGGCCTCGGCCCCGACATAGCGAGCATCGCGCTCGCGCTGATCGGGCTGTTCAATGTCGTCGGCACCTACTCTGTCGGCGTGCTGGGCCAGAGGCTCCCGAGGCGCCACATCCTGTCGGTCATCTACCTGCTTCGCTCGGTCGCGATCGTGGCCTTCCTGCTCGCGCCACTGACTCCGATGTCGGTGTACCTGTTCTCGGCCGTCATGGGCCTGCTGTGGCTGTCGACCGTGCCGCCCACCAACACCGTGGTGGCACAGATCTTCGGCGTGCAGTACATGTCGATGCTCAGCGGCCTCGTGTTCCTGAGTCATCAGATGGGCAGCTTCCTCGGCGTCTGGCTGGGCGGTCGGCTGTACGACCTCACCGGAAGCTACGATGTGGTCTGGTGGATTGCCGTCGGACTCGGCATCTTCGCGGCGCTCGTCAACCAGCCTGTGCGCGAGGTGCCGATCGTGCGTGCTCCCGCGCCAGCGGCATGATGAGCGCAAGACGCCTGCTCGCGTGGACCGCCGCGGTAGTGGCGCTGGGCCTTACCTTCTTCAGCTACTTGCAGCGCGACTTCGTGTTCAGCCTTGCCAATCAGGTGTGGGCCTGCTTCCAGTGACGGCCTCGACCCACGAATCGCCTTCGGACTGGATCCGCCAGTGGTCGCATCTCGTGCCGCCCGGCGCCACCCTGCTTGACGTCGCATGCGGCAGCGGTCGTCATCTGTGCTGGTTCGCCGAACACGGCGCGCAGGTCACGGGTGTCGATCGGGACGCGGCGGCGATCGCGGGACTGCGCGGCCTGGGCGAGATGGTGCAGGCTGACATCGAGAATGGCCCCTGGCCTTTTGGCGGCCGGCGCTTCGATGCGATCGTCGTCACCCGCTATCTCTGGCGCCCGCTGCTGCCGACACTGGTCGCGTCTGTCGCACCCGGTGGCGTGCTCCTCTACGAGACCTTCGCGACCGGCAACGAAACCGTGGGGCGGCCGTCCAACCCGGACTTCCTCCTCAAGCCCGGCGAACTGCTCGACGCGGTGCGCGGCCATCTTCGCGTGATCGCCTACGAAGATGGTTTCCTCGATGCACCACCGCGCTTCATCCAACGCATCGCCGCAGTACGCGAGCCGGTGAAGGCGGGACTGGCGGCCCGGCTAAAATCGCCGGATTCCGAGGAACCGTGATGAAACCCATTGTTGGCAGCATCGTCGCGCTGGTCACGCCGATGCTTGACGACGGCAGCGTCGACTATGAAGCCCTGCGCCGCCTGATCGACTGGCATATCGGCGAGGGCACCGATTGCATCGGTGTCGTGGGCACCACCGGCGAGTCACCGACGCTCAGCGTCGAGGAGCACCAGGAGGTGATCCGCGTGGCCGTCGAGCATGCGCGCGGCCGCGTGCCCATCATGGCCGGCACCGGCGCGAACTCCACCGCCGAAGCCATCGAGCTGACACGCTTCGCCAAGCAGGTCGGGGCCGATTGCACGCTGCAGGTCGTGCCCTACTACAACAAGCCGACGCAGGAAGGCATCTACCGGCACTTCCGGACGATCGCCGAAGCCGTCGATATTCCAACGGTCTTGTACAACGTGCCCGGTCGCACGGTGGCCGATATGCAGCACGAGACCGTGCTGCGACTCGCGCAGGTGCCAGGCATCGTCGGCATCAAAGAGGCGACCGGCAACATTGATCGTGCCGCGTGGCTCATCAGCGAGGCGCCGTCCGGCTTCTCGATCTACTCCGGCGACGACCCCACCGCCGTCGCGCTGATGCTGCTTGGCGGACACGGCAACGTGAGCGTCACCGCCAACGTGGCACCGCGCGCCATGCACGAGTTGTGCATGGCGGCCATCGCCGGCGATGCAAAGCGCGCGGTCGAGTTGCACATGCGTCTGCTGTCGTTGAATAAACAGCTGTTTGTCGAGCCCAACCCGATCCCCGTCAAATGGGCGCTCGCGCGCATGGGCCTCATGGGCTGTGCGCTGCGCCTGCCGCTCACACCGCTCGGTGAAGCCGCGCAACCTGCCGTCGAGCAGGCGCTGCGCGAGGCCGGCGTGCTGTAGGCGATTCCTCTTCAGATTCCGGCCCGCGTCAATTGCCTTTCGCCATCCGATTTCATCGAAGCACTGCGGGCCGCGCGACCACCGACAAGATGCGCCACCTAACCAAACTTTTCCATTCTCGCCCCCGGTCGCCGCAAGCAGCGCCCGCTGCCCTGGCTGTCGCACTCGCAGCGCTCTGCGGCTGCTCTCACGTCGAGAACCTCCTGTCGGGCGACAAGATCGACTACAAGAGCCAGGCCGTCAAGACCTCCACGCTCGAGGTCCCGCCCGACCTGACCCAGCTTCAGCGCGACAGCCGCTACCAGCCGCAGGCCAGCGGCACGGTCAGCGCAACCACGTTTCAAACGGCGCAGCCGGCGGCAGCGGCCGCTTCAGCGCCAGCCGTGGCCGCGGTGCAGGTCGGCGAGGTCCGCATCGAACGCAACGGCGACATCCGCTGGCTCGTGACATCGCAAACGCCTGAGCAGCTGTGGCCGCAGATCCGCTCGTTCTGGCAGGATCGCGGCTTCAACATCGCGACCGAGAACGCCGAGGCCGGCGTGATGGAAACCGACTGGGCAGAGAATCGCGCCAAGCTGCCCAACGACATCATCCGCAACACCCTCGGCAAGGTGCTCGACAGCCTGTACTCCACGGGCGAGCGCGACAAGTTCCGCACGCGCCTGGAGCGCACCGCCACAGGCACTGAAATCTTCATCACCCACCGCCGGATGGAGGAAGTGCTAACGGGTCAGTCGCGCGACAACAGCACCTGGACTGCCCGGCCTGCAGATCCCCAGCTCGAAGCCGAGATGCTCTCCCGGCTGATGGTCAAGCTCGGCACCAAGGAGGAGGAGGCGCGCGCCGCAGTGGCGAACGCGGGCACCGCAGCGGCAGCAGCAGCGGCGCAAGGCACACCCGCACGGGCCCGCCTGTTGTCCGGCCAAGGTCCTGCCCTGCAACTCGATGAGCCTTTCGATCGCGCATGGCGACGCGTCGGCCTGGCGCTGGACCGCAGCGGCTTCACCGTCGAGGATCGCGACCGTGCGGGCGGCGTCTACTACGTGCGCTACGTCGACCCGAAGCAGGCCGGCAAGGAAGACAAGGGCTTCTTGTCCAAGCTCTTCGGCAAGAGCGACGATGCAGCGGCAAGGGCCGCACTTGCCAGATATCGGATCGCCGTCAAGAGCAGCGGCAGCAACACCACCGTGAGCGTGCTCGACAGCCAGGGCGCGCCGGCCAGCGGTGAAGTCGGGCAGCGCATCGTCGCGCTGCTGGTCGACGACCTGAAGTAGCCCTGCCGTCTCTTCCAGGCGACAGGGATGATGAGGTTCTGCAGCCTGGGCAGCGGCAGCTCGGGCAATGCGACGTTGATCGAAGCACGCAGCGCCGGCGAGGTGCAACGCCTGCTGGTCGACTGCGGGCTCACGCTGCGCGAGCTGACCCGCAGGCTCGCACTGCGTGGCCTCGCGCCGTCCGACCTGTCGGCCGTGTTCGTCACACACGAGCATGGCGACCACATCGGTTGTGCGACCGCCCTCATGCGGCGCCATCGGATCCCGGTGTGGATGAGCGAAGGCACCTGGCGCGGCTTCGCGCGGGAACATGCCCCGCCCCCGCTGCTGCGCTTCGCCCGCGACGGCGAGCCGATATCGCTCGGCCTGCTGCAATTGCGTCCTTTCGCGGTCCCGCACGACGCACGCGAGCCGCTGCAACTGACATGCTCCGACGGCCGGGTCCTGCTGGGGATCCTCACCGATGTCGGCAGCATCACAGACCGGCTGGTCCACGAACTGCAGGGGTGTTCGGCACTTCTGCTGGAGTGCAACCACGACCTGCAGATGCTGAACGAAGGGCCCTACCCTCTGTTCCTCAAGCGCCGGATTGCCGGCCCACGCGGCCACCTGGCCAATCTCACCGCGGCAGCCATCCTCTCGCGTTGCACCCACGCAGGACTGAGGCATGTCGTGGCAGCGCATCTGAGCGAACAGAACAACCGGCCCGCACTTGCAGCCGAGGCACTGGCGCGCGCCCTCGGTGCAACGGCGGACGACGTGATCATCGCCAGCCAGTCCGATGGCTGTGTCTGGCTCGATATGGCGTGACTCGCTCCGGGTTGATAAAGCGGCCCGTTGACACAGACCGTGGTGTGCGCGAAACGATCGGACAGCAATCGTCGTCAGTCGGATTGACGGCGGCGAGCACCCAATGTGTACTCCGGTGGAGGGCTTGGCCGCCCCCCGGAGTCTCATGTCACATCGCCATCGCTCGCTGTCTTCATCCTCTCGCCTGCTCCGCCGCAAGGCCCATCCGATCGCGATCGCGCCGATCCTCTTGTCGGCAACGCTGCTTCTTCCTTCCGCACACGCCATTGCCGACGACGGTCAAAGCGGCTCGTCCGCAAGCGGTACGGGCCTGCGGTCGCCATACAAGCCCCTCGCATTCTTCGTGCAGGCCGGTACCGCCGACCGCGTCACTTCAGTCACAGGCGGCTGGGTCTGGAGTCTGCTCGACGAACGTCCCGACTCGCGCTGGAGCGCGCACCTCGACGCATCGCTGAGCGTGTGGAAGAGCCGCAGGCGCACACCCGACGACACGGGCTCGCTGGCGCAGGTGGCGCTCATCCCCGTGTTTCGCGCACGGCTCGGCCAAAGCCCATGGTTCGCCGAAGTCGGCGTGGGCGTGACATTCATGTCCCATGTGTTCCGCAACGCAGACACCCGCTTCAGCACCTCGTTCAACTTCGGCGATGAGATCGGCATCGGCCGCACCTTCGGCGACGCCTCCCGCAACGAGGTGTCGCTTCGCCTGGAGCACTTCTCCAACGCGGGAATCAGGAACCCCAATCCCGGCAGAACCTTCCTGCAGTTGCGCTACGTGCGTCGCTTCGATTAAGCGGGGCGAGTCCCCGCCGGACGCGCGACTGTCGGCAACCTGCATCGTGAATCATCCTAAGCCGGCAGAGCCGGAACCAAACAAGTAATACGATGGCCGCTCCACCTGTGGCAAGGTGACCGACCATGGCTACTGTTGCGCTGACCGACCGCTACGCTGCGAACCTTTACGGCGTTCTGTCGTGTTACGACAGGAT
>DASTGE010000762.1:0-9854 GCA_035719405.1 Burkholderiaceae bacterium | reverse complement strand
GTTCCCGCCAGTCCGGCTTCGCAGAACACGACATCGTTGAGCAGGCGGTTGAGGAAATAGCTGCGCCCGCTGGCTTCGTTGGGGGCCAGCACCATGCGCTCCAGGCGATAACCCCGTGCCACTGCGCCGAGCACGCGATCGATCGGTGTGCCTTCCTGCGTGCCGCTGATGAAATACACGCCGCGCAGCTGCGGGTTCGCCTCGAAAGGCGAGGGCGCAAACACACTCTCGGCGAACTCGTGCAGCACCGGACGCAGTCCCGCGAATTGGGCCGGGAAGCCGTAGATGCGCGCGCGGCGCGCCGGGTCGCCCTCGGCCTGGAGGCGGTCGATCAGGCCGTCGACCAGTCGCTGCTCCAACGCCTCGAACTCGCTGGCGAAGTCGGCCAGGGGCGCGTCCTTGTCGCGCTTGAATGTGAAGCCCCAGGGCGTGGCGCGCTGGTCCTTGTCCAGCTTCGCAAAGTAGTCCATGAAGCCGGCCAGCAAGTCGGCCTTGGTGACCAGGAGGTAGATCGGAAACTGGATTCCCAGGTCCTTGTGCAATTCCTGCACGCGGGCACGCACCGCGGCGCCGTAACGCGCACGTTCAGTGGCGTTGCGCGTCAACAGGTCTGACACCGACACGGTGACCAGTACGCCATTGATCGGCTGCCGCGGACGCGAGCGGCGCAGCATCTGCAAGAAGCCGCGCCATGTCGCGCGATCGGTCCCGGCGTCGCTGTCCTGCGTGGTGAATCGGCCGGCGGTGTCGATCAGCACTGCCTTGTCGGTGAACCACCAATGGCAATGCCGGGTGCCGCCAACTCCGCGGATGAGGTCATCGCCCATCTCTTCGGACAGTGGAAACTTCAGCCCGCTGTGCCGCAATGCCGTCGTCTTGCCCACCCCCGGCGCGCCGATGATCAGATACCAGGGCAACTCGTAGAGGTAGCGACCGCCGAGGCGTCCCATCAAGGCTTGCAGCCTGCCTCCCGAGCCGAATCGGGCCCGCTGAAGGATGAGCAGTGCACGCTCGAAACGCTCGCGTATGGCTGCCAGGTCCGGGCTTTCGCCTTCTGGCGCAGCGGCGGATGGCTGTTGCAAGAGCTGGCTCACGACTGCCGCATTGCCGCGCCTTGCGCGCCAGCGGGACCAGACGATCCTCAAGGCGGCGACGATGCACAGCAGGCCGATCGCAATCCGTCGCGAGGATTCGCTGGCGAGCGGCCGCCAATCGCCGATCGCGACCAGCGGTCCCACGATCCAGATCACGAGCGCCAGCGCTGCGAGCAGCACCACGAGCAGCACCCAGCGGTTGAAGATCACGCCCAGCACACGCTTCATCGTGTCACCCCAGACGCACCCGCCTCGTGGCCGCGTCCCGTCACGAGCGTGATCTCCACGCGCCGGTTCAACGAACGGTTGCCGGGGCTGTCGTTCGGCACGAGCGGCTCGGCGTCGGCCCGGCCCTCGGCCCGCAGGCGCTCGGGCGCCACCTTGTGGGAGGCGAGCAGCGCCCGGACCGTCTCGGCCCTGGCTTCCGAAAGATGCCAGTTCGATGGGAAGCGCGCGGTGCGTATGGGTGTGCTGTCGCTGTGACCCGTGATGATCACGTTGCCCGCCATTTGCGCCAACGCTTCCGCAATTCGCGTCACCACAGGCTGATGCGCAGGCACGATCGTCTCGCTGCCGGGTGCGAAGAGTCCATCGCCGCGCAGCGTGACAATGCTGCGGTCTGCCTCGTCGCGCACGCCGATGACGCCGGCATTGATCTCCGGTTGAAGGAATTGCGCGAGCCGTGGCGGGGGCGGTGCGGGCGGCGTAGCCGGTGCAGGCGGGGGCGTCACGACCGGTGGAGAAAGGCGCAGTGACTGGATTTGTCCGAACACATCATCGGAGCGGTTGGCCAGCGAGAGGGAGAACGCCATGAACGCGCCCGTCAGTGCCACCGCCGTGACGGCCGCCGTCACGGCCAGCGGCAACCAGCCTGCATCCTGCCTTCTACGGGCGGTATCGACCTGCCAGTGCTGCGCGAGTGTGTCGGGATAGTCACCGCGCTGCTGCCTGAGGATCTGCGCCAGCCGGTCGCGCACGGCCTCCAACTGCGCACGGCCGTTGTCGATCACACGGTAGCGGCCCTCGAAGCCCAACGCGAGTGCGCCGTAAATCAGCTCCAGCAAGTCGCGGTTGGCGTCCGGCCTGTCGGCCAGGCGCGCCATCAGCTGGAAGACCTTCTCGCCTCCCCAGGCCTCGTTGTGGAACATCGACAGCAGACTTCGGCGCGCCCACACGCCCGAGCCGCCCCACGGGGTGTCGGCAGCAGCCTCGTCGATCATCGTGCAAAGCACGTATCGTGCAGCCATGACGCGCTCCGGTGCGATGCCGGCGGCCGTTGCCCGGCCGCTGAACTCGCGGACGCCTTGCGCCAGCGCGTTGCGAAGCACCTCGGGATCACCGACCTGTCGTGTGCCGCGCAGCTGCGGCACGAGCAACAGCAAGGCGTCGGCCAGCGTGACAAGGGGGTTGAGGCCGAGGGCCGGTGCGGATGCGTCCGTTGCCTGGTAGGGGGCGCGTGGCTGCGCCGCGGGTTGCGCGCCCAGGTGCGTTGCCGGGTCGAATGGCCGCGGCTTGATGAAGGTGCGCTGCTCGTCGAAGCTCGCGAAAGGATCGTTGCGCCCTGGGGGTTCCATGCTGATTCCTGGGGTTTACTGTCGAATGGCCCACAGCGCCAGTTCCAGGCCGGGAAACCCGTCTCCCACGTGCAGCGCAAGGCTGCCGCTGCGTTCAAGCTGCTTCCAAAGATCTCCGCCACGTTCCAACTTGAAGTAGTGAGAGCCGTTGTGGAAAGGGAGCTCACGGGGCGCCACTGGCAGCGCGCGCAGCGTGATACCCGGCACCGCATTGTTCACAAGGTCCCAGATGCGATCTCCGGGGCCGAACTTGGATTCCGCGGGAAAGCGCTGCAGCAGCTGCTTCGCGGGCAGGTGGGCGTTCACGACGAGAACGAATGTCGCATTGCGCAGCAAGCCCGGGTCGCGGATGTGGGCTGTCCGCAGACCGTTCTTCTGGTCCATCAACTCGACCTGCAGTGCATTGCGGTCCAGGACGGTCGACAGCATGCGCCTCAGGTGCTCGACCAGCGGAGCGAAGCTGGCGTGCAGGTCGTTGTGGCGATAGAGCGGGTACGCGGCTGCGTGCCGGGTCTCGCTGAGGAAGGTGCTCAGGTCGCCGGCCAGTTGAAGGCAGTCGCGATGCAGCGTCTCGGGATGCGTGTGCTGCGACTGTGCATGCTGCCTCAACAGCGGCTCGGCGCGGTTCAGTGCCTGCAGCATCAGGAACTCCGCGAGCTCCGACACGCCATGCCCCAGCTGCCCCATGTTCGAGGCCAGCTGCTGCGCGCGCTGATGGATCAGCCCATGCAGCAGCGAGGCGATCGACGAGAGCTGCCCGCTGGCGTCGATGCGTGTCTGGGGCGCGATGTAATTGCGGTCCAGCACCACCTGCTGATCGCTGCGCCGTTCCGCCACGCGCGCGATGCCCAGGGCCGCGTAGCCGTCGTTCAGCTTGCGCGCCGGCAACAGGCGCAGGCACAGCGCGCCCGTTTGCACGGGCTCGGGTTCGTCGGCCGCATTGGTGTGGTCGCGCAGTGCCTCGTCCAGCACCTGATAGCGGTGCAGCTCGCCGCTGTCGTGACCGTCGAACGCGACCTGGCTGACGCCCTCGCGCGCAAGCGGTGCGGCCAGATACACGATCTCGTCGTGCGCATCCGCGGGAACATCCAGTGGAACCGGCGCCGCATCGGTCTGCGGGATCCGGAATGCGGTGCCGTCGGGAAGCACGCCGCTGGCGCGCACGATGCCAAGTCGTCCCAAGGGCAGCAGGGCGTCGTCGAGCGCCAGCTCGGTGAAGCCCCATGCATGCGGCCCGATGTTGCGCACGCGCATGTCGATCAGGTGCTCGAGATAGCGCGTCTCCTGCTGGAAATGATGCGGCAGCAGGAACATGCCCTGCGTCCAGATGACCTTGTTCTGCCAGCTCATGGCATCACTGCCGCTTTGACCGACAGCTCCTCTGCTTGAATGACAATCTGCTGCTTCTTGCCCGGCTCGATCGGAATCGCCACGCGCCAGCGGGCATGTTCGAGGTCGCGGTAGGCCGCGAACACGCCGACGAAGCGCGTCTCGGGTGCGAGGGTCCGGGCCAGTGGCCTGCGCTCGCCCGGAGACAGCATGAGCTCCTCTCGCGCAACGAGATCCGCCCCCAGCTCCGACTGATCACGTTGATAGAGCGACACGAAGTCAGCGTTGTTGAATGTGTTGGTCGCCTTCAGCTCGTACACGCGCACCAGCAGCGGCGAAGGCCGATTGCTCACGCTGGGGTTCACCGCCGGCGACGCGGCGATGCTGCCGGTCACGCGCGTGGGCCTGGGGCCGCTGGCACAGGAGATGAGCGACAGGGCAGCGGCGATGATCGCCATCCACGACGAAATCCTCGGCACGCTGCGCATGCAGACCATTCGATTTCCTTCACACCAGGGCTTGGAAGAATAGCCAGCATGCCGCGCAAAGCGGCGTGACTTAGGTAATCCGCGAGCGGAGATCAGCCTCCCGCTGCCGTCAGCCCGTTCTCGAAATGCGCGCGCATCAGGCGCTGCGCCTTGGCCGCATCGCGGGCTTCGAGCGCCTGCATTACCGTGCGATGTTCGAGCAACGATTCGCCCAGCCGTCCCGCCTTGAACAGCGAGTGGTGGCGATTGAGCTTCATCACCTTTCGCAGATCGTGGACGATCTGCGTCCGCCAACGGTTGCCGGCGATCTCGAGCAGCCGCATGTGGAAGCGCTCGTTGGTGGAGAAGAAGCCTTCGCGCTGGCGGCCCTGCTTTTCCAGCCGGTCGTGTATGGCCCGCAACTCGGCAATCTCGTCGTCGCTGGCATGCAGGGCGACATCGCAGGCAGCATCGCTTTCCAGCACGGCGAGCAGGTGATAGATCTGCGAGACATCCTTCGCCGACATCTCGGTGACGTATGCGCCGCGGCGCAGCTTCATCGTCACCAGCCCCTCGACCGCCAACACCTTCAGTGCCTCGCGCATCGGGGTGCGGCTGATGCCCCATTCGGCGGCCAGCCGCTGCTCGTCGATCCAGCTGCCCGGCTCCAGTTCGCGATTGAAGATCTTCTCGCGCAGGCGCTCGGCCACTTCCTGGTACAGCGCCCGTGAGGGCAGCATGCCGGAGGGGGAGGATGTGGCGGGCCCGGGGTCGGCTGCTGGCTTGACGTTTCGCACGAGGCTTTCACTGTATTTTTGAATTTTGAATTATGCATTCAGGTATGATGCCGGGCAAGCAAGCAGTAGAGACGTCAGCAGGAGCTCTTCGATGTCCGCGTCCCCGATCCTTCCCCAGGAATTCGCACCCGCTACCCTGGAACAGTGGCGCAAGGCAGCAGCCAAGTCGGCACCTGCAGGCTCCCTCGAAGCGCTGGACTGGAAGACGCCGGAGGGCATCACGGTCAAGCCGCTTTACACGGCGGCCGATACTGCCGAATTGCCGTATGCCGACACGCTGCCGGGCTTCGAGCCCTTCGTTCGCGGCCCGCAGGCGACGATGTATTCGGTGCGCCCTTGGACGATCCGGCAATATGCCGGCTTCTCCACGGCGGAGGACAGCAATGCGTTCTATCGCAAGGCGCTTGCGGCGGGTGCGCAGGGGGTGTCGGTCGCGTTCGATTTGGCAACCCACCGCGGATATGACAGCGACCATCCGCGGGTCACCGGCGATGTCGGAAAAGCCGGTGTCGCGATCGACTCGGCCGAAGACATGAAGATCCTGTTCGACGGCATCCCGCTCGACAAGGTCAGCGTCTCCATGACGATGAATGGCGCGGTGCTGCCCGTGCTTGCGGGCTATGTGGTCGCCGCTGAAGAGCAGGGCGTGCCGCAGGAAAAGCTCTCCGGGACCATTCAGAACGACATCCTCAAGGAGTTCATGGTCCGCAATACCTACATCTTTCCGCCGGAACCCTCGATGCGCATCATTGCGGACATCATCGAGTACACGGCGTGGAAGATGCCGAAGTTCAATTCAATCTCCATCTCCGGCTATCACATGCAGGAGGCGGGCGCGAACCAGGCGCTAGAGCTGGCCTTCACGCTGGCTGACGGCAAGGAGTATGTGAAGACCGCCATTGCCAAGGGCCTGGATGTCGATGATTTTGCCGGTCGGCTGTCGTTCTTCTGGGCGATCGGGATGAACTTCTATCTCGAAATTGCCAAGATGCGTGCGGCACGGCTGCTCTGGTGCAGGATCATGAAGGGCTTCGGCGCCAAAAACCCCAAGAGTCTGATGCTGCGCACCCATTGCCAGACATCGGGCTGGAGCCTGACCGAGCAGGATCCTTACAACAACATTGTGCGCACGACGATCGAGGCGATGGCCGCGGTGTTCGGCGGCACTCAAAGCCTGCACACCAACAGCTTCGACGAGGCGATTGCATTGCCGACCGAATTCTCGGCCCGCATTGCGCGCAATACGCAACTCATCCTTCAGGAAGAGACGCACGTCGCCAATGTGATCGACCCGTGGGCGGGTTCGTACATGATGGAAAAGCTCACGCAGGACATGGCCGACAAGGCGTGGGTGATCATCGAGGAAGTCGACGCGATGGGCGGTATGACGAAAGCCGTCGACTCCGGCTGGGCCAAGCTCAAGATCGAGGCGAGTGCGGCCGAGAAGCAGGCACGAATCGATTCGGGCAAGGACGTGATCGTCGGCGTCAACAAGTACCGGCTCGAGAAGGAAGACGTGCACGACATTCTCGAAGTCGACAACCACAGGGTTCGCGAGCAGCAGATCGCCCGCCTGAAGCAGATCCGCCTCACGCGCGACGGCGCGAAAGTGCAGGCGGCGCTGGAGGCATTGACGGCGTGCGCGAAATCGGGGCACGGCAACCTGCTCGACCTGGCCATCCAGGCCATTCGCGTGCGCGCGACGGTGGGCGAGGTGAGCGATGCGTTGGAGAAGGTGTTCGGGCGTCATCGGGCCGATATCCAGAAGGTGACCGGGGTGTATGCGGCGGCGTATGACTCGGCCGAAGGCTGGGAGCAATTGAAGCGGGAGATCTCGCAATTCGCGGAAGGCGAGGGGCGGCGCCCGCGCGTGATGATCGCCAAGCTCGGGCAGGACGGTCACGATCGCGGCGCGAAGGTGGTGGCCACGGCGTTTGCCGATCTCGGCTTCGACGTGGACATCGGGCCGCTGTTCCAGACGCCGGAGGAGTGTGCGCGGCAGGCAATCGAGAACGACGTGCACGCGGTCGGCGTGAGCACGCTGGCCGCGGGGCACAAGACCCTGGTGCCGGCGATCATCGAGGAGCTGAAGAAGCAGGGCGCCGACGATATCGTGGTGTTCGTGGGCGGCGTGATTCCGCATCAGGATTACGAGTTTCTTTACGATGCGGGCGTGAAGGGGATTTACGGGCCGGGGACGCCAATTCCGGCGAGTGCAAAGGATGTGCTGGAGCAGATTCGGCGGGTGGTGAGGTGAGGCGGGCTTTTGCTCTCACCCCAGCCCTCTCCCGCAAGCGGGAGAGGGGGCAATGCAATTCACAGGGGTGAAGGGGTCATCGAAGTGGAGACCGTGGATGATGCTCTCCTCGAGGCCATCACCGGCCCCGCAGGCCCCGCGCAGCGACGCGCCGTCGCAAAGACCATCACCCTTCTCGAATCCACCCGACCCGATCACCGCACCCGCGCCGACGAAGTCCTCAACGCCCTGCTGCCCGCCACCGGCCGTTCGCTTCGCCTCGGTATTTCCGGCGTTCCGGGTGTTGGAAAAAGCACCTTTATCGAGGCGCTGGGGCTTTATCTGATCGATCACGGCCATCGCGTCGCGGTGCTGGCGGTCGATCCCTCGTCGAGCGTCTCAGGCGGATCGATCCTGGGCGACAAGACGCGCATGGAAAAGTTGTCTGTCCATCCCAATGCCTATATTCGCCCCAGCCCGGCGGCCGGCAATCTCGGCGGCGTGGCCGAGAAGACGCGCGAAGCCATGCTGGTCTGCGAGGCGGCAGGGCACGATATCGTGATCGTCGAGACGGTGGGCGTGGGCCAGAGCGAGACCGCAGTGGCCGGAATGACCGATATGTTCGTGCTGCTGCAATTGCCCAATGCGGGTGACGATCTGCAGGCGATCAAGAAGGGCGTCGTGGAATTGGCGGATCTCGTCGTCATCAACAAAGCGGATCTCGACCAGGCCGCAGCTACTCGCGCGCGCGCTCAGATCACGAGTGCGATGCGGTTGCTCGGCCAGCACGGAGATCCGCAGCATGCACCGCATGACGAGGCGCGCTGGCATCCGCAGGTGCTGCAGCTGTCGGCACTGAAGGCCGAAGGGCTCGACGACTTCTGGCGCGCCGTGCAGCACTTCAAGCGCCTTCAGGTTGCGAGCGGCAGGCTCGACGAGCGCCGTCACGCGCAGGACCAGGCGTGGATGTGGGAACGCATCGACGCGGGCCTGAAGGCGCGCTTTCGGCAGCATCCGGACGTGAAGGCCGAACTCCCCGCGCTGTCCGATGATGTTCGCGCCGGCCGCATTGCCGCATCGGTCGCTGCACGGCGGCTGCTCGACCTTTTCCATTGAGCTTTCAAAGCGACAACGAGGAGACAGCATGCACGACATCCAGCAGATGCTCGAGGGCAAGCGCGCGAAGGCCAGGTTCGGCGGCGGCGTCAAACGCATCGAGAGCCAGCATTCGAAGGGAAAGCTGACGGCGCGCGAACGCCTGGACGTGCTGTTCGACGAGGGCACGTTCGAGGAGTGGGACATGTTCGTCGAACATCGCTGCGCCGACTTCGGCATGGTCGACAACAAGGTGCCGGGCGATGGCGTCGTGACCGGGTACGGCATGATCAACGGCCGGCTGGTGTTCGTCTTCAGCCAGGACTTCACCGTCTTCGGCGGCGCATTGAGCGAAGCCCACGCCGAGAAGATCTGCAAGATCATGGATCAGGCGATGAAGGTCGGCGCACCCGTCATCGGCCTCAATGATTCGGGCGGCGCGCGAATCCAGGAAGGCGTGGCCTCGCTCGGCGGCTATGCCGATGTGTTCCAGCGCAATGTGATGGCCTCGGGCGTGATTCCGCAGATCAGCATGATCATGGGCCCCTGCGCGGGCGGGGCCGTGTACTCGCCGGCGATGACCGACTTCATCTTCATGGTGAATGACAGCTCCTACATGTTCGTGACCGGCCCTGAGGTGGTGAAGACCGTGACGCACGAGGAGGTTACGGCCGAGGAATTGGGCGGCGCCCTGGCCCACACCACCAAGAGCGGCGTGGCAGACCTCGCGTTCGAGAACGACGTCGAGGCGATCCTGATGCTCAGACGATTTTTCAATTACCTGCCCCTGAACAACAAGGACAGGCCGCCCGTGCGATCGAGCGGCGATCCGGCGGACAGGCTCGACTTCTCGCTCGATACGCTCATCCCCGACAACCCGAACAAGCCCTACGACATCAAGGAGCTGATCCTGAAGGTCGTCGACGATGGCGACTTCTTCGAGTTGCAGCCGGACAATGCGAAGAACATTGTCGTCGGCTTCGGGCGCTTCGACGGCCAGAGCGTGGGCATCGTCGCGAACAATCCGATGGTGCTGGCGGGCTGCCTGGACATCAAGAGCAGCATCAAGGCGGCACGCTTCGTCCGCTTTTGCGATGCGTTCAATATTCCGGTGCTGACCTTCGTCGACGTGCCCGGCTTCATGCCCGGCACGACGCAGGAATATGGCGGCATCATCAAGCATGGCGCAAAGCTTCTGTACGCGTATGCCGAATGCACCGTGCCCAAGGTGACGGTGATCACGCGCAAGGCCTATGGTGGAG
>DASTGE010000761.1:0-7377 GCA_035719405.1 Burkholderiaceae bacterium | reverse complement strand
CCGGTTGCTTGGCCAACCACGCAGCGTCAATCTGCTTCAGATCGTGATCGCTCAGCTTCGCCATGCCCCGTCAGCTCGCTTGCCCTCGTCATTTGGATGGGGACGCATTGTGCATCGAGTCAGGGGGACTAAACGATTACCGGCGGCCAGCCATCCGGCATTGCAATGCGTGAGCACCCGAATTGGCCGTTGCAATTGCTCATTGAGCGCTCGAAGCAATTGGAGACCCTGTTCACCGATCGCTTCGTTGACCTTCACATCCTCGTCGGCAATGGCCGCCGCTTCCTGCCACGCCGTCTCGATGCGCTCGGCCTCCGCCTTTGCGAGGAGACGCTTCATCATGCGTTGAAGCGCCCAGGCCAGGTTCACCGCGGTGGGCCTCGCCGATTGCAAGTGTTCGGCCGCCGAGCGCAGAGCGCCCTCGCTGGCGTCCCTGTTCGTCTGCAAGGCAAGTCCGTAGGCCGCGGTGGCTCCGATCAGCGGCGCGCCTCGCACCCACATCTCGGCAATCGCGACTCGCACGCCATCGACATCCGTCAGGCGTTCGACGACGAAGCGGTGCGGCAGCCGGCGTTGATCGATGACCTGAACCGATGCCCCGTCGTCGGCGGCCCGGATCGTGCGGTATGCCGTGCCATTGACGTTCATTCAAGCACCCTCCCCGCCACCACACGAAGCTTCTCCACCATACGCGCATCGCGGGCAGCGGGCGAGGTGATCAACGCGTGATCGAGCGCCCGACGGCAGGCGCACGAATCTCCCGCCGCGTCATGCCCCACCGCCTTCGCCGCACCAAGTACCAGGGTCTGAGCGCGGCCCGCATTCGACACCAGCACCTTGACGATCGCATCCACCGTCACCGCGTCATGCCCGGGATGCCAGCAATCGAAGTCGGTGACCATCGCCACGGAGGCATAGCAGAGCTCGGCCTCGCGGGCGAGCTTGGCCTCGGGCATGTTGGTCATGCCGATCACGTCGGCCTGCCATTGCCGGTACAGCCGGCTCTCCGCCAGCGTCGAGAACTGCGGGCCTTCCATCGCCACATACGTGCCGCCGGCGTGATGCGGGATGGACAGCGAGCGCAGTGTGGCCAGCAGATGGGCGCCGAGCCTCGCGCAAACGGGATGCGCCATCGCCACATGCGCGACCAGGCCCTCGCCGAAGAAGCTCTTGGGGCGGGCGAAGGTGCGGTCGATGAACTGATCGACGACGACGAAGGTGCCGGGGGGCAGATCTTCCCGCAGCGAGCCGACGGCACTCAGCGACAAGACGTCGGTCACGCCGAGCGACTTCAGCGCGTGGATGTTGGCCCGATAGTTGATGTCACCCGGCGACAGACGATGCCCGCGGCCGTGGCGTGGCAGGAAGGCCAGCCTCACGTCCCCCAGCTGGCCGACCAGGATCTCGTCCGAGGGTGGTCCCCAGGGTGTGTCGCACTTCACCCAGCGCGTGTCCGTGAGGCCGGGCAGCTCGTAAATTCCGCTGCCGCCGATGATGCCGATCGTTCCCATGGGCCTCCTGCTTCCTGCCTTGCTCCATCACATTGAGTGCGCGAGCGTACCGTCGAGGGCGCGGCGCGCCAACTGCCAGACCTCGCGCGCCGGCAGCGACTTGAGCCGGTGATCGGACCACACCTGCCTCCATCGCCGCGCACCGGCAATGCCGTTGAAAAGCCCCATCATGTGCCGGGCCACCTTGCTCCAGTGGACTCCGGCCGCAGCCTGTCGTTCCATGTACGCGACCATGCGATCCTCGATGTCGAAGCGATCCATGGGCTGCGGTGCGTCGCTGAAGAACCGCTCGTCCCAATCCGACATCAGCCAGGGGTTGTGATAGGCCTCACGACCCAACATCACGCCATCGAGCGCTTCGAGCTGCGCCGCGATTGCGTCGTTGGACTTGACACCGCCGTTGAGCACGATGGTAAGTCGGGGGAAGTCGTGCTTCAGCCTATGCACGATCTCGTAGCGCAAAGGCGGTATCTCCCGGTTTTCCTTCGGGCTCAGGCCCTGCAGCCAGGCATTGCGTGCATGCACGACGAATACGTCGCACCCGGCTCCAGCGACGGTTGCGACGAAGTCGCACACGAAGGCATAGCTCTCGCCGCGGTCGATGCCGATGCGATGCTTGACGGTCACCGGCAGCGAGCACGCATCGCGCATTGCGCTCACGCATTGGGCCACCAGCCGTGGCTCGTTCATCAGGCAGGCACCGAACGCTCCGCGCTGCACGCGCTCGCTGGGACAGCCGCAGTTGAGGTTCACCTCGTCGTAGCGCCAGCGCTCGGCAAGCTTCGCGCAGGCTGCCAGATCGTCTGGTTCGCTGCCTCCGAGCTGCAATGCGACGGGATGCTCCTCATCGTTGTAATCCAGATGACGCGGCACATCGCCATGCAACAGCGCACCTGTAGTGACCATCTCGGTGTACAGGCGGGTGCGGCGCGTGAGGAGGCGATGAAAATACCGGCAATGGTGGTCGGTCCATTCCATCATCGGGGCAATGGAAAGGCGCCATGGACCGTTGATTCCTCGTTTCACTGATGTTTCTCTCGCCTGGTCGAGCATAAGAAGTCGCACTGTGCAGCACGATTTTCCCCCAACAGCAGGCGGGTCGGGATCGAGGCCTGGCTTCAATAACCTTTGCGCGCAGGGCTGCCGATTGCTCATGTGCATTACCCTCGTCAAAGGCCATCAAGAGCTCCGGGGCGTTGACTCCAAGGAGCGCTATGACTTCGCCTCGACATGTGACAGAGCAGGCTCATCTCAAGCTCGATCAAACCATCGTCCGCGATGGCGCTTGCGTGGCCGCCAGTGGCGACTCGTCCAAGTCGAACCCGTACCTTCTGCCGGAAAACATGCCAGGCATCACCGGTGAGCCGTTTGGCCAATGGGCGCGCAAGCACGACGACTGGATGAATGGCTTCGAAGACGAGCGACGCCGCATCGGTGACCCATCGGGGCCGAAGATCGGCATGCCGGCGGCTGTTCTCTGCGCGCTCGTGACGCGGCGGTTCAGACGGGTACCGGCGATCTGCCTCGAACTGGACAACGACCCGCGTGCATCGCTGTGCGTGCAGAGGCCGGCAAGGCATGAGCGAGATGCGCAGGGAAGAAACTGGGATATCGCGGAATTCCGCTGTGGTGCGGCGGAAGTTCAGCGCCACGCCCCCACGTTCCGGTCAATCGTCGATCATCTGCGCGACCAGTACGACTTAAGCTGAACTGCGGATGGGTAGTGCCCCTGGCGCAAAAAGGCTTCGCATGTCACCGAACAAGCAACGCTTCATCGGCCTTTCCGGTCTGCGCCTTGTCGCCGGCTTCGTCCCGTATCGCCTCAGCGACGGGACCGTCACCTACAGCGTCGCTGTCAGTCTCTCGCTTCTGAAAGCGGAGCCCTGCCTGGGTCGATGGAAGCTGGGCGAGGAAATCAGCGTCGAGACGGCCCGCGGGCTCGGGTATCGGACAGCGCGCAGCTTCGACGAGGCCGCAGAGCATGGACTCGCGTGACAGCACCGCCGTCGGTCCTGTCCGACTCATGCTCCTGCTGAGCTGCTCCGAATCGGAGCAGGTCTGCTGCGATTCAGGCGCGCGCGCTTCTCATGGTGCACTCCATTGCGCGACCACCAGGTCGTGCACGGCCGAGCCGCTCGAGGTGAGCACCAAGGTACCGCTGTTCCAGTTCATCCATCCCAGCTTGACATAGTCGTCGAGGTGGCCCTCGGGGATCTCCGACGCGCGGCGTCGCCACAGCGAGTCGACTGCCGCCGGCAGTTCGTGGCGCAAGGCCTCGCAATGCACGGCCGTGAATCCCTTGCGCTTCGCAAGGGCGACGAGATCGGCCGCATCGGGTCGTGATGCCGGAGAGAATTGCATGGGTCGTTCTGCCTTCATATGTGCGGGCGCGCCGCGTGGGCTGCGCCGTGGGCGAACAGGTCCTTGCCGCCGTCGTCGGGCGCAATGAAGCCGCAGCCCTTGCCTTCCTTGAACCAATTTACGGTTCCCGTCTGGATGATCATGCCAATTCCTTGCTTGAAAGTACTGCGCAGGCATCATGCCGGCACAGTGCAGAACGACAAGAGAATCGATGACCGGGTGGGTCGACCGAGGCCCGCTGCGGATGCAAGCGGGGAACAGAAGAAACCTAGGAACAGAAGATCTTGTGCTTGCTCTACAAAGGCATGGTACAGGATCGGCCCCCGATCGGCACCGTGAATGACCCTTTGTGCGCGTAGAGCGGGTACGGGCGGGTGCGCGCGTCTGAGGTCAGGCGGCCGATCCGCCGGAGTTCCGCTCTATCTGGTGCCCTTCGTAGCCGCGCAGCCATGCATCATGTTTGCGGGCCCACTCCGCAAACGGTTCGCCGGTGGCCGCAGGCATGCTCTCGCGCTTCAGATAGGGGTTGGCCTGCCAGCTGAGCCCGGCCGCAGCGGCCAGTGCACCCTCGCGCTCAAGTCTCGACTCCTCGTATATGTCCATGGAAACTCCGCGCCAGGCAGTGATGCAGCAGCGTACGGTGAGCCGCGTCCGGGACGCGGCAAAGACACTTGGTATTGTGGGGCCCTTCGCTGCTTGGATGCGACCTCGTCGCCCCGTGTCGGTCTCCACACAACACGAACTCATTGCGATCGCCGGTCGCCTCAAGACGGCCTCGTTGCAGGTCGCAGATGCGCCTTGCCTCTCATCACCTTCAACTCAATTCATTGAAGCTCGCGCGGCGCTTCGGTCTTGAAACCGCCCCGTTTCATCCGAGAAGCTATTGAACATGAGATCCGGCGATAAGGTGTTATGCCTCGATGGCGAGCGCCGGCCAGCCCAGACATCGGTGACTGTGGCCCGGTCAAACTTCATGATGTTTTCTTCTCGCCAACCCTTTGCGCCCCGCTCGCGAAGGGCAATGTGGGCAACGTCGTTGTTGAATTCCGTGATGTACATCGACCTCAGCATGGCAAAGGGAACGGAATCGATCCCCTGGTCGAATTTCACCTCCAGGATGAGCCTGTTCTCATCGACCGAAGCCAACTTCAAGGTGCCCTTCCCGCCGCGTCTGAATTGCAGCGTGAACGTGCGCGTCTGCGGCTCGAAGCGGACCTCCTGGATATCCACGACCGGACGCCCCTGCATTTCAACAGGACCGACGAGAAAGGAGCTGCCGAAGGGTGTATCCGTAGCCCAAAGTGACCGCGGCGAGAGAGGGCGGGCTCGCCAGTAGCCATCCTGCGGATAGAGCACAAGAACCTCCTCCTTGTGTCCTGCGCGGCGCACATGTACCTGCAGCAGGTGCAGATTCTTTTCGACCCGGTTGCCGATGCGCACTACCGCGGCCGCCGGGCGCCAGAACGTTTTGAAAGTGTGGCCAATGATCTGCAAATCCGCTGCCCGGTAGAGCGTCACTTGCCGCTGCTGACCATGTTGCACTGTAAAGACGGGATCATCCGACATCTCGCACGCCGTCCAGTCCGGCTCCCAGTTGTTGCGATGACCCGACGACAGATAGATGGGATGTGCTGCCTCGATGCGGAAACTTCTCACATCCGGACCTGCAAAAGAGACAGCCACGTTGTCCTTCTCGGCGCAAAGAACCGGCTCACTTTCGTTGACGACATTGACGGCAACGCCGTCGATGGGGGCGGCGGCGACGCTCTCCGGGAGCAATGCAAGACACATCGCAACGCAGATCAGCACCGCTTGGAAGGGGGCCAGCAAAACGGTTTTCATGAGAGTTATCAATTCGAGGATCTTCCGCAATCGCAGCGACGCTTTGAACGGATGGCGCTCACTGCCCAAACGGGCCCTTGTCGCTTCGCGCGAGGAGCGTACCGTAGCGGTGACGCTCCGCTCACCGGCAGCCATCCGACAAGTTAGGGGGGGTCTACCGCGACACGCCTGTTCCTGTGCGAGTTGGGTGCCCGACCGCGTGACGCGCGTACTCAGCCCCCGCTGAGCGCCAGCACGATCGCCACACAATCGTCCGGCTGCAGGGCGTGACCGAGGTCGCGCACACCCAGCCCATTGACGAATATGCGCATATTCCGTCGCAACCGTTGCTGCTCGTCGACGACGCGGAAACGCAGGCCAGGGTAGCGATGGTCGAGATCGGCAAAGAGCTGGAGCAGGGTGTCGCCGGTCGCCTCCACCTCGGTCGTGCCGGTGTAGGTGCGCAGCGCGCTCGGAACCAGGACTTTCACATCGGCTCCGCGACTTCGACCGCGTAGATCTCGGGAAGGTGGCGAGCGATGTTGACCCAACGCGAGCCACCGCTGTGCCCGATCCATAATTCGCCGCTGGTCGTGCCCAGGTACAGGGCCGGGTCCGGCAGGTCGTCGGCGGTCATGGCTTGACGCTTCACCGTCCACCAGGCCTGCTGCTGAGGAAGGCCTTCGTCAAGCCGCTGCCAAGTCCCGCCGGCATCGTGCGTGACATAAGCAGCCGGTCGGCCCGAGGGGCTGGTGCGCGGCCAAACGTTGGTGCCGTCCATTGGGAACACCCAGGCGGTGTCGGCATCCCGGGGATGGACGACCATCGGGAAGCCGATGTCGCCGACGTCCACGGGCATTTTGAGGCCGATGCGCTGCCAGACGGTGCCCGGCCGATCCAGCCGGTAGATGCCGCAGTGGTTCTGCTGGTACAGCCGATCGGGGTTGCTGGGGCAGACGCGCACGCAATGCGGATCGTGGAACGTCACGGTGTTGGCATCAAAGCCTTCCACTACCTGCATGCCCTCGATCAGGGTCGTCCAACTGTGCCCAGCATCTCGCGACTCGTGCACTCCGCCACCGGACATGCCGAACAGCAGATGGGCAGGGTCACGTGGGTCGACGATGATGGAGTGCAGTTTCGGACCGTCGGGCGTGCCGTCCTGCACCGTGCCCATCCACTCGCGGAATTGCGGATCGTCGTTGACGGACGGCAGCGGCGTCCAGCTCACTCCTCCATCTTCCGAGCGGAACAGGCCCTGCGGCGAGGTGCCGGCGTACCAGGTGTCGCGCTCGCTGGCATGGCCCGGCGTCAGCCAGAAGGTGTGATCGACCGCGCGCGCGGGCAGGTTGTTGGACGGTTTGTCGAAGGCGGGCGGCTGGCGGGCTTCCTTCCAGGTCTTTCCGTGATCCGTGGATCGGAACACGGTCGGCCCGAGGTGGCCGGTCTTCGCCGCCAGCAGCAAGGTGTGGCCGTCGCGCGGATCCATCTGAAGATGGCTGACGATGTGACCCAGGAAATGGGGCCCGTCGGCGGTCCAGGCTTGGCGTTGACGGTCTCCATGAAACAGCCACGCACCCTTGCGCGTGGCAACGAGCAGTACCAGACGGCTCTGCGATGAGATCATGACGGTCGCTCCAGGATAGCTGAACAGCGCAGTGAGGCGGAAGATGCCGCTTCACCC
>DASTGE010000760.1:0-9856 GCA_035719405.1 Burkholderiaceae bacterium | reverse complement strand
TCAAGGGATCGCCGGTGAACGAGAGCCCGCTCGGCCTGTTCGACGCCATCGAAGACGGTGCCATCCTGGAAAGCGAATACGGCATCCCGCGCCGCTACCTCAACCGCATCCTGAGCCCCTGGGCCGTGAAGCGGCTGGAAGAATACGGCGGCGACATCCGCAAGTTCAAGGTCGTCAAGCGCTTCCCGAGCGTGCTGAAGCAGGTCGCAGTCGCCAAGACCGAGCCGGGCGATGAGAACAATCAGGACATCTCTTCGCTGGTCGGCAAGGTCGACATCCGCAAGCTCGAGACCTATGCGCAGGATGATCCTGACGCCTACAGCTATTCCGGTGGCCTGTGTCTGGCCAATCAGGGCCTGCTCGAATTCGTCGAGATGTTCAAGGCACCGATCAAGGTCTTGCACCCGTTGCTGACAGCAACCCAGGAAGGCAACTTCAAGGGCACCGAGGGCTTCGGCGCGATCCCCTTCGACGGCATCATCCTCGCGCACTCCAATGAAAGCGAGTGGAAGGCGTTCCGCAACAACAAGAATAATGAAGCGTTCCTCGATCGCATCTACATCGTCAAGGTCCCGTATTGCCTGCGGGTCAGCGAAGAGATCAAGATCTACGAAAAGTTGATCCGCAATTCCTCGCTGGCCGAAGCGGTTTGCGCGCCCGGCACGCTGAAGATGATGGCTCAGTTCGGCATACTCACGCGGTTGAAGGAGCCGGAGAACTCTTCACTGTTCAGCAAGATGCTGGTCTACGATGGGGAGAACCTGAAGGACACGGATCCGCGCGCCAAGAGCTACCAGGAATACCGCGATTACGCCGGGGTCGACGAAGGCATGAGCGGGATCTCGACGCGCTTTGCGTTCAAGATAATCTCCAAGGTCTTCAACTTCGACTCCACCGAAGTCGCCGCCAATCCGGTGCATCTGATGTACGTCCTCGAGCAACAGATCGAGCGCGAGCAGTTCCCCGCCGAACTGGAGCAGAAGTATCTTTCGTTCATCAAGGAGCATCTGGCCACGCGCTATGCCGAATTCATCGGCAAGGAGATCCAGACCGCCTATCTCGAGAGCTACTCCGAGTATGGCCAGAACATCTTCGATCGCTACGTGACTTACGCCGATTACTGGATCCAGGACCACGAATACCGCGACACCGACACTGGCGAAGTGTTCGACCGCGCGGCATTGAACGCGGAGCTGGAGAAGATCGAGAAGCCGGCCGGCATCGCGAATCCGAAGGACTTCCGTAACGAGATCGTCAACTTCGTGCTGCGTGCACGCGCAAACAACCAGGGCAAGAACCCGAACTGGACCAGCTACGAAAAGCTGCGCACGGTGATCGAGAAGAAGATGTTCTCGAACACTGAGGAGCTGCTCCCGGTCATCAGCTTCAACGCCAAGGCGAGTGCCGACGAGGCGAAGAAGCACGAGGACTTCGTCACGCGCATGGTTCAGAAGGGCTACACGCCGAAGCAGGTGCGACTGCTTTGCGAGTGGTACTTGCGCGTGCGCAAGAGCAGCTGACGAAGGGCGAGCCGAACCGCCAGAAAGCCTTACCCCATGCTGCAGCAGATCATCGACCGCCGACTTGCGGGGAAGAACAAGTCGATCGGGAACCGGGAGCGCTTCCTGCGCCGCTACAAGGAGCAGATCCGTGAAGCGGTGCGGCGCGCGGTCGATGGTCGCGGTATCCGCGACATCGAGCGCGGGGAGGACATCCGAATTCCCAAGAAGGACATCAGCGAGCCCGTCTTCGGCCACGGCCAGGGGGGAGTGCGCGAGATCGTCCATCCGGGCAACCAGGAGTTCGTCAAAGGCGATCGCATCCAGCGTCCGAAGGGCGGGGGTGGCGGTGGCGCTGGCCGGGGACAGGCGAGCGACCAGGGAGAAGGGGACGACGACTTCGTCTTCCATCTCTCCAAGGAAGAGTTCATGCAGGTCTTCTTCGACGACCTCGCATTGCCCAACCTGGCGCGCACGCAACTTGCGGAGACGCCCGAGTGGAAGAGCCACCGGGCTGGCTTCACCAGCGACGGTACGCCCAACAACCTTCACGTGCTGCGCTCGATGCGTGGCGCGATCGGCCGTCGCATTGCCATCGGCTCCGGCTCGCGGGCCGAGTTGCGCGAGCTGGAGGAGATGCTTGCCGACATGAAGCGGCACGAGGATCCGGCCGACCCCGACCAGGCTCTCGCGATCAAGGCGACGGAGGAGCGCATCGCTTTGCTTCGGGCCAGGATCGGCCGCATTCCTTATCTCGATCCCATTGACCTGCGCTTCCGCAGCCGGGTGCGTGTGCCGGTGCCGACCTCGAAGGCCGTCATGTTCTGTCTCATGGATGTGTCCGGGTCGATGGATGAGGCGCGAAAGGATCTCGCGAAGCGCTTCTTCATCCTGTTGTACCTGTTCCTGACGCGCCACTACGAGAAGATTGAGATCGTCTTCATCCGGCATCACACTCAGGCACAGGAAGTCGACGAGCAGAACTTCTTCCATGCGACCGAGACGGGCGGTACCGTGGTGTCGAGCGCTCTGGTGCTGATGGAAGAGATCGTCCGTCAGCGCTATCCAAGCGGCGACTGGAACATCTATGGCGCTCAGGCCAGTGACGGCGACAACTGGCATCACGACAGCGGACGCTGCCGTGAACTGCTCGCCGACAAGCTCTTGCCGCTGTGCCGCTACTACGCCTATGTACAGGTGGCCGAGGAAGAGCAGAACCTTTGGGAGGAATACTCCCAGCTGGTGGGCGAGGTGAAGCACTTTGCAATGCGAAAGGTCACCGACGCCGCGCAAATCTACCCGGTGTTCCGTGATCTGTTCAAGAAGGAGGGAGCGCCGGCATGAGCAGCATGACGACTACGCCTTATGAAAACCGTCGCCACACCAGTGCCGCACCTCGCGGCGAGGAATTCGGTGGGCGACGGCAGATGAAAACGCCATTGCGGGCGCCGATGGCACTGAAGGAACGCCCGGCGACGCCGCTTCCTCCCGCGAGCGACTGGACCTTCGAGCTGATCGACCAATATCATGAGGTCATCCGTCAGACGGCCGAGCGGTTCGGGCTCGACACCTACCCGAACCAGCTGGAGATCATCACCGCCGAGCAAATGATGGACGCATATGCGAGCGTCGGCATGCCGGTGAACTATCGGCACTGGAGCTTCGGCAAGGAGTTCATTGCGACCGAAAAGAACTATCGGCGTGGCCATATGGGCCTGGCCTACGAGATCGTCATCAATTCCGACCCCTGCATCGCCTACCTGATGGAGGAGAACTCGATGGCGATGCAGGCCCTGGTGATTGCTCACGCGGCCTACGGGCACAACAGCTTCTTCAAGGGTAACTACCTCTTCCGCATGTGGACCGATGCGTCGTCGATCATCGACTATCTGGTCTACGCGAAGAACTATATTGCCGAGTGCGAGGAGCGTTATGGCATCGACACCGTCGAGGAAATTGTCGACAGCTGCCATGCGCTGCAGAACTACGGTGTTGACCGGTATCGTCGTCCCCAGAAGTTGTCGCTCGCGCAGGAGCAGGCGCGGCGGGCTGACCGCGAGGCCTACCAGCAGCAGCAGATCAACGATCTGTGGCGTACGCTGCCCAGGCGCAGCGAAAAAGCCGAGGAATTTGCGGCGGAGAAGCGGTTTCCGACCGAGCCGCAGGAAAACCTGCTGTACTTCATCGAGAAGAACGCGCCGCTGCTCGAGCCATGGCAGCGCGAGATCGTTCGAATCGTGCGCAAGATCGCGCAGTACTTCTACCCGCAGCGGCAGACCCAGGTGATGAACGAGGGCTGGGCCACGTTCTGGCACCACAAGCTGCTCAACCAGATGTACGACGACGGCTACCTCACCGATGGCGTCATGATCGAGTGGCTGAAGTCGCACACCAACGTCGTCTTCCAGCCGCCAGCGGGACACCCCGCCTACAGCGGGATCAATCCGTACGCGCTCGGCTTCGCGATGTACACGGACATCAAGCGCATATGCGAGAACCCGACTGATGAAGACCGGCAGTGGTTCCCTGACATCGCCGGGAGCGACTGGCTCCCGACGCTTGATCATGCAATGCGCAACTTCAAGGACGAGAGCTTCGTTGGGCAGTACCTCTCGCCTAGCCTGATGCGCGAGTTCCGAATGTTCGCGATCCTCGACGACGAGAAGGAAAGCGAGCTCGAGGTGTCGGCCATTCACGATGAGTCGGGGTACCGCCGTGTGCGCGAAGCGCTGTCTCGGCAGTACGACCTGGGCTCACGCGAGCCCAACATCCAGGTCTGGAACGTGAACCTGCGCGGCGACCGATCGCTGACGCTGCGCCACACGCAGCATAACGACCGGCCGTTGCACGACAATGCGCAGGAGGTAATGAAGCACGTGGCCAGGCTTTGGGGCTTTGGCGTTCACCTCGAAAGCGTCAATGTTAAGGGTGAGTTGACCCGGCGCTGGTCAGTGCAACCACCGACCAGTTGAGCCTCAACCCATCGATTCAGTTCGCGCTCAGGAAGAGGTTCCAGGACTGATTGGCAAGCGTCGAGGCCGGCGTATTGGCGCCGGCCGGGTAGAACTGAATATCCACCAGCGCGCCTGCTTTCGCTTTCAGCTCGACCGCATTGCCGGCCGCATCCTTCAGCCTTAGCGCGCCGCTGACCGGCAGCGAGCCGTTCAAACTGAAGCTGCCGTTCTGCGACACCTCGTATGTCTGGCCACCGATGCCTGCCGTACCACTGTACGTGTAAGTCGTCGCCCCCGTGCTCATGACTTCGGCGTATAGATCCGTGTTGAGCACCGCCGTCATTCCGGGTGCTGTCAGCGACACGTCGCTGAACGACATGCGCATGACGAGGCGGTCAGCATTCTTTCGGCTCCAAAGGCGGTAGCTGCCCGTCAGGCTGTTGCCGCCCGCAGAGAGCCGGGTGAAGCTTCCGCTCGCGTCCAAGGCCGACGGCTCTTTATGAGAGTCGAGTTCAACCGCATTGATCTTCAGGCTCATGCTGCCGTTGATGGCCGGAATCGAGGCGTCTACCTTGCAGTTGTTCAGGGTTGCGGACACCGAGTCGCCGGCAGACAGCGTCTTGCTGTTGTCCGCGTCGTTCGCGATGATCACGATGCTGCCCCCGTAGGGGCAAGCGGCGCTCTCGGTTTCGGAGGCCGCGATGCGACGGTTTGCCGACAGGGCGACCGCGGTTCCCTCAACGAAGGATGCTGCCTGTGCGGCGACCAGTGTCGGCAACGAGGCCGGCGTTGACGTGCCGCCGGCGGCAGAGGACGTCGAGGCGCTCTGGTTCATCGCAAGCACCGAACGGGCGCCGGACCCTCCCAACGATTGGTAATTCGAGGCGCTGATGTTCGAACCCGGGGACGCGCTGCCACTGCGCGCGCCGGTTGGGACGACGATATCGTCCGAGGAACCGCCGCCGCCGCAGGCAGAGAGGACAGCGCTGCCGAGCAAACTCAGATGAACGAGAAGAAGACGTGGCTCGATTGCTTTTGGGTGTGGCATTGTGAGGGTAAGTGCGGGTTGTTGCCGTGAAAGAACGGGCAATTGTTCTCTGTAGTCGAAATTTGCTCATCCCCTAGAGATGGGGAGTGCAATGCTCACTTGCCGACCGCGTTCCCTCGATGCTGTTTGCCGCGAGTACCGCGTGTTTCGATCTCTGGCTTCCACAGTGGCGGGAGCAGATAGCTGGAGGTCGAAGACGACTGCTCGCAGTTACTGCCTCGCGCAGCAGCCTTATCCTGCCTTGCGCCCCAAACGTCAGGGCTTCGCTGGTCGGTTGTCGACCAAGGCAATAGCATCGTCGTATGGCAAACCGATTGACGCAGATTTCCACCCGCACGGGTGACGATGGGAGCACCGGCCTGGGTGACGGCACGAGGGTGGTCAAGAGTGACTTGCGCGTTGGCGCGATGGGTGACGTCGATGAGCTGAACTCCAACCTGGGCCTGCTACTCTGCGAGCCCCTGCCCGACGACGTTCGCGACCTGCTCGTCATCGTTCAGCACGAACTGTTCAACCTGGGTGGCGAGCTTTCAATCCCTGGTTATTCGCTGCTGAAGGAAGATGCAGTGCTGCAACTCGACCAGGCGTTGGCGCGGTACAACTCGGCACTCCCGAGGCTCGCGGAGTTCGTGCTGCCGGCTGGATCGCGCGGCGCGGCACTCGCCCATGTCTGCCGAACGGTCGCGCGCCGCGCGGAGCGCTCCGTGGTAGCGCTCGCCATGCAGCAACCCGTAAACGAAACGCCCCGGCACTATCTCAATCGCCTGTCGGACCTGCTGTTCGTGCTGGCCCGCGTGCTCAATCGCGCCAACCTTGACGGTCTCGGCGGAGACGACGTGTACTGGCGCAGCGAAAGGCTCCAGCGCCTTCAGTCCGATGAAGGCGACCGGGAGTGATCTTCACATTGCCGTGGGCTATTCGTTGGCGATTTTCTCCGCGCCCTTCCCCTCGTGAGGCTGGACCCTTGCCTGCGCACGCCGTAGCCGGACCGCATCGCTCAACACCCGCAGCACCTGGAGTGAGTCGTCCCAACCGAGGCACGCATCGGTGATGCTCTTGCCATAGTCCAGCTTCGCCGGATCGTCCTTGCCCGCGGTGAACTTTTGGGCCCCATCGTTCAGGTGGCTCTCGACCATCACACCGAAGATCTGGCGACTTCCGGAAGCGACCTGATGGGCGATGTCACGTGCGACTTCGAGCTGACGCTGATGCTGCTTGCTGCTGTTGGCGTGAGAGCAGTCGACCATCAGCGAGGGGCGGAGCTTCGAGGCCTCCAGCTCTCGACACGCCGCGCCGACGCTCGCCGCGTCGTAGTTGGGCTCCTTGCCGCCTCGCAAAATGACGTGGCAGTCGCGATTGCCCTTGGTCTGCACAATCGCGACCTGGCCATTCTTGTGGACCGAGAGGAAGTGGTGCGGACGGGCCGCGGCCTGGATGGCATCCGTCGCGATCTTGATGTTGCCGTCCGTGCCGTTCTTGAAGCCGATCGGCGCCGACAACCCTGACGCCAGCTCGCGGTGAACCTGGCTTTCAGTCGTGCGCGCGCCGATCGCACCCCAGGAGATCAGGTCGCCGATGTACTGCGGCGAGATCACGTCCAGGAACTCGCTGGCCGCGGGCACGCCCATTCGGTTGATTTCCAGCAGCAGTTGGCGCGCGATGCGCAGGCCCTCGTCAATGCGATAGCTCTCGTCGAGGTAGGGGTCGTTGATGAGGCCTTTCCATCCGACCGTCGTTCGCGGCTTTTCGAAGTAGACGCGCATCACGATTTCGAGCGCGTCGGCGTGGCGTTCGCGCTCGCCTTTCAGGCGCCGCGCGTACTCGAGCGCGGCGACGGGGTCGTGGATCGAACAGGGCCCGATGATGACCAGCAGTCGCTCGTCCTGACCGTGCACGATGTTACGAATGCGCGCGCGTGTCTGCACCACCAGCTGTTCCATTGCTGTGCCGCGGATCGGGAAGAAGCGAATCAGGTGCTCCGGCGGCGGCAAGGGCATGATGTCCTTGATGCGTTCGTCGTCGGTCTGGCTGGTCTTGTCTTCTGGGGCATAGCGGCCTTCAGCGGCTTTGACGGTCATCGGGCTTCTCCTGGAAAACAGGTGTGCGGGCGAAAAAAAACCGCCGGGCTGGCCCCGGCGGTTTTTGAGGATTGCTTCAGCGCTTCTAGGCCTGTTCCTCTCCTCCGCCGGGGCGGTGCGAGAACCAAAAGCCGAAAAAGTGGAAGCGAACCAAGTGCATGGGGCGAATGTAGCACGCTCGCTTCTCCCATGTCAGGCCCACTCCGTTGACGCGCTAAGCCAACAACGGAGGCAACGCCTCAGGCTGTGCCGCCGACCGTCAGCCCGTCGATGCGCAGGGTCGGCTGCCCGACGCCTACCGGCACACTTTGACCTTCCTTGCCGCAAGTGCCCACCCCTGTATCAAGCGCCAGATCGTTGCCGATCATCGTGACACGAGTCAGAGCGTCGGGTCCGTTCCCGATCAAGGTAGCGCCTTTCACCGGATACTGGATGCGGCCGTTCTCGACCCAAAAGGCCTCACTCGCCGAGAACACGAACTTGCCGCTGGTGATGTCGACCTGCCCACCGCCGAAGTTGGTAGCGTACAAGCCGCGCGTGACCGAAGCCAGGATCTCGTCGCGGCTCTTGTCGCCGGCAAGCATGTAGGTGTTCGTCATGCGCGGCATCGGTACGTGCGCGTAGCTTTCGCGTCGGCCGTTCCCCGTGGGCGCGACCTTCATCAGCCGTGCGTTCATGGCGTCCTGGATGTAGCCCCGCAGAATGCCGTCTTCGATCAGCACGTTGCGCTGCGTCGGGTTGCCCTCGTCGTCGACATTCAACGAACCGCGGCGATCAGGCAGCGTGCCGTCGTCGAGCACGGTCACCCCGCGTGCGGCCACTCGCTGGCCGATCCGGCCTGTGAAGGCGCTGGAGCCCTTGCGGTTGAAGTCGCCTTCCAAGCCGTGACCGATGGCTTCGTGGAGCAGCACCCCGGGCCATCCCGGGCCGAGCACGACAGTCATCTCGCCGGCTGGCGCCGGACGTGAGTCGAGATTGGTAAGGGCGGCATTCACCGCCTGGTCGACGTAGCCCGCGATGACCTCGTCATCAAAGTAGCCCAGGCCGAAGCGGCCGCCTCCACCGCCGCTGCCGACCTCCCGCCGTCCGTTCGATTCGGCGATCACCGTAACCGACAGTCGCACCAGCGGGCGTACGTCAGCTGCGCGAGTTCCGTCCGCGCGTGCCACCAGCACCACGTCGTACTCGGCGGCGAGTCCCGCCATGACCTGCACGATGCGCGGATCCTTCCCGCGCGCCAGCTTTTCAACCTTCTCGAGGAGGGCGACCTTCTGGGTGCTGTCAAGCGTGCCGATCGGATCGGTGGGCGCATAAAGCACGCGGCTGCCTGCCACTGATGGCGCAGCTGGAACTTTCACCCGCCGGCTCTGGCCCGACGCCGCGATGGTGCGCACCGTGCGCGCCGCGTCGAGCAATGCGGCCTCGGAGATATCGTCTGAGTACGCGAAGGCCGTTTTCTCGCCGGCCACCGCACGCACCCCCACGCCCTGGTCGATGCTGAAGCTGCCACTCTTGACGATGCCTTCCTCCAGGCTCCAGCCTTCATGGCGAGTGGTCTGAAAGTAAAGGTCGGCGTCGTCGACCCGGTGTTCGGTGATGGTGCGCAGTGCGTCCGTCAGCGACGACTCGGTCAAGCCGAAGGGGTCAAGGAGCAGGCCCTGGGCGATGCCCAGGCGTTCAAGGGTGGGTTCGCGGCCAATCATCAGGTAATTGTAGGAACCTGGAAGCGCAGATGGGTGCAAAGGGGTGTTCACCGTTGCTCGGCGGCCGCTTTCAGCACGAGCGCCCGTTCGTACACGGCATTGCGCGGTGCGCCGCTGAGCGTGCTGGCCAACGCGACTGCCTGCTTCAGCGGCAAGGCCTGTAGCAGCACGGGAAGTGCCAGCTCCACTCTTTCTGGAATCGCATCGGCGGCGCGCGTGGCCAGAGCATGCAACACCAGCACGAACTCCCCCCGCTGCCGGTTTGGATCGGCCGCAAGCCATGCCGGAAGATCCGCGGCGGGCAGCGTCGCCACCGCCTCGAACTGCTTGGTCAATTCCCGGCACACCGTCAGGCGCCTGTCGGGCTGGCTTTGCGCGAGATCCTGTGCCAGGGAGGCGATGCGGTGCGGGGCCTCGAACAGCACGTCAGCCAGACGTCCCGGGGCGAGGCGTTGGAGGGCTTCGCGTCGCTCGCCGGATTTTCCCGGCAGGAAACCGTGGAAGCAGAAGCCTTGTGCCTGTGCGTCGCCGGCGATGCTGAACGCCGCGACCGGGCTGCTCGCCCCTGGCACGG
>DASTGE010000759.1:0-4129 GCA_035719405.1 Burkholderiaceae bacterium | reverse complement strand
AAGCGGGTGGTGCAGGGTGAGGACGAAGGCACCCTGGTTCACGTCTAGGAATCCGGGCGGATTTCAAGGAGATTCACATGACGATGATTGCCGAGATCAAAAGCACGGCGCAGGCCAAGATGGCGAAGTCGGTCGAGGCGTTCAAGCACGAGTTGTTGAAGATCCGCACCGGCCGCGCCCACCCGGGCCTGCTTGATCAGGTGCATGTCGACTACTACGGTTCGATGGTTCCTATCAGCCAGGTCGCGAACGTGTCGCTCCTCGATGCACGCACGATCAGCGTCCAACCGTGGGAAAAAGGCATGGGCCAGAAGATCGAGAAGGCGATTCGCGACTCCGACCTCGGCCTGAATCCGTCAGCCCAGGGTGATCTGCTGCGTGTTCCGATGCCCGCGCTCACTGAAGAGCGCCGCAAAGAGCTGACAAAGGTGGTGAGGCACGCGGGCGAGGAAGCCAAGGTCGCCGTGCGGAATTTGCGGCGCGACGCAAACGAGCACCTGAAGAAGCTGCTCAAGGATAAGCAGGTGCCGGAGGACGAGGAGCGCCGTGCTCAGGACGAAGTCCAGAAGATGACCGACCGCACCATCGCCGACATCGACAAGCTGATCCAGGGCAAGGAAGCCGAGATCATGGCGGTCTAGGGACGCAGCATTGCCAGTGAGCAACGTTTCCGACAGGCCTGCGGCGAGCGTGCCGCGACATGTGGCCATCGTCATGGACGGCAACGGCCGTTGGGCCAAGAAGCGCTTCATGCCGCGCTTCTTTGGGCACAAGCAGGGCGTTGATGCCCTGGTGCGCATCGTCCAGGCATGCGCTGACCGAGGCATCGAGTACCTCACCGTCTTCGCGTTCTCCTCGGAGAACTGGAAGCGGCCGACCGAAGAGGTCTCGGGGCTGATGGGGCTGGTGCTGGTGGCGGTGTCGAAGTACGTCAACAAGATGGCGCGCGAAGGCGTGCGCATCCGCATCGTCGGCGACCGTGAGATGGTGTCCGACAAGATCCGGGAGGCGTGGGCTCAAGCAGAGGGTGCTACTGCGCACAACACCCGCATCACGCTGTCGGTTGCGTTCAACTATGGCGGCCGGTGGGACATTGTCCAGGCGTGCCAGCGTGCAATGCGAGCGGGGGTAAAGGCTGAAGAACTTGACGAGGCACGACTGTCGGAGTTCATGGCAATGAGCTTCGCGCCAGACCCGGATCTTTTCATCCGAACGGGGGGCGAGGTGCGCATCAGCAATTTCCTGCTCTGGCAAGTCGCGTATTCCGAGTTGTTCTTCACCGAGTGTCTCTGGCCTGATTTCGGCGAAGCGCAGCTCGACGATGCCCTGCGGTCGTTTGCAGGACGGGAGCGGCGCTTCGGCATGGTGCCGGAGAGCGCGCCCAGCACCGCAGGTACGGCATAGTCGTGGCCATGCTGAAGCAGCGGGTAATTACAGCCGTGGTGCTTCTGGCGCTGCTCTTGCCGGCGCTGTTCGTAAAGACCACCTGGCCATTTGCCGCGCTCACTTTGTTGCTCGTGGCGGCTGCCGGGTGGGAATGGGGACGTCTGAACCAGGCGTCACGCGCAGGCGCAGTCGTTTCCGGTGTGATCGTGGCACTCGCATGTCTGATCGCCTGGATGCTGGGCTGGGCCACGAGCGCACCGAGTTCCGCTTGGTGGCTCGTGTTTGCCGTCTGGGTGCTCGGCGGCGCGATCGCGCTGCGTGGCGGTCCCGCGGCCTGGCCAGAGATACCCAAGGCCCTGCGCTGGGTGGTCGGCGTCCTGGTGTTGTGGGCGGCCTGGATGGCGCTGGCCAACGCCAAGGCGCAAGGCGTGAACTTCCTGCTCTCGATCTTCTGCCTCGTGTGGACGGCGGACATCGCCGCCTACTTCGGCGGCCGTGCATTCGGCCGGCGCAAGCTTGCTCCAACGATCAGCCCCGGCAAGAGCTGGGAAGGCGTATGGAGCGGGATGGTGGGCGTGCTCTTGCTGGCGGTCATGTGGATCCTGATCGACCGTCACATCCATGTGGATTCCGCGAGCTTGTACACCCAGCTTGCAGGAACCTTCGGCGTCGTCCCGATGATCGTCGGCCTGGCCGTGCTGGCGGGCATGAGCGTGGTAGGTGACCTGTTCGAGTCGCTCGTGAAGCGGGCCGCCGGAGCCAAGGATTCCAGCCAGCTGCTGCCCGGTCATGGCGGCGTGCTAGACCGTATCGACGCGCTGCTGCCGGTCTTCCCGATCGCGCTCGCGCTCACACTCACATGACACGAAGTCCCAAGGACGTGACCGCGGCGCGCCAGCGCCTTTGCATTCTCGGATCCACCGGCTCCGTGGGTACCACGACGCTCGATGTCGTCTCACGTCATCCCGAACGCTTCGAGGTCTTCGGCCTGACGGCTTTCCAGCGGGTCGATGCCTTGATCGCTCAATGTCTCGAGTGGAAGCCTCGCTATGCCGTTGTGCCAAGTCCGACGCACGCGAAATCCGTTCGCGAAGCGCTACGCCGGCACGGCTTGCGGACCGAGGTGCTCGAAGGCGAGAAAGCCTTGTGCGATCTCGCGTCTCATCCGGACGTCGACAGCGTGATGGCCGCCATCGTCGGTGCCGCAGGGCTTCCTTCCTGCATGGCAGCGGCACGGGCAGGCAAGCGGCTGCTTCTTGCCAACAAGGAAGCGCTCGTCGTGGGCGGCGAACTTTTTCTGCGCGCGGTCCGCGAGGGTGGTGCGACGCTGCTGCCGATCGACAGTGAACATTCCGCGATCTTCCAGTGCCTCCCGGAAGATCGCAGCACCTGGCCGCAGCGAATCGACCACATCGTGCTCACCGCTTCCGGCGGTCCGTTCCGTACTCGCGAGCCTGCCACGCTCGGCGACGTCACCCCCGAGGAGGCATGTGCTCACCCTAATTGGGTCATGGGGCGAAAGATCTCGGTCGATTCGGCGACCATGATGAACAAGGCGCTCGAAGTGATCGAGGCACGCTGGCTGTTCGAACTGGCGCCGGAGCAGATCCGCGTGGTGATCCACCCGCAGAGCATCGTGCATTCGATGGTGGTGTGCCGCGATGCTTCGGTGCTCGCGCAGTTGGGCACGCCCGACATGCGAGTACCAATCGCATTCGGCCTGTCGTTTCCCGAACGCATAGAGAGCGGTGCCGCACGGCTGGACTTTGCTTCGATGACCGGACTCAGCTTCGAAGAAGTTGACGCCAGGCGCTTTCCGGGGCTTCAGCTTGCATGGGACGCGTTACGGGCGCCAGCGGGCAGTACGGCCATTCTCAATGCAGCCAACGAAGAGGCCGTGATGGCATTCCTCGAAGGGCACATCCGGTTCGACGCGATCCATCGGGTCGTCGCCGGAACCATCGACGTGGTGCATCCCGGTCTTCCTCCCGATGCGGGCATCGATGACCTGCTCGCCCTGGACCGTGAGGCGCGCATGCATGCGCAACAGCTGGTGAAAGGACTTTCGAAATGATTGTCACGGTGCTGTCGTTTCTGCTGACACTCGCAATCCTGATCGTCATTCACGAGTACGGCCACTATCGGACCGCGCGTGCATGTGGCGTGAAGGTGCTTCGCTTCTCCGTCGGCTTTGGTCGGGTGCTGTGGCGGCGGCAGAAGAGCCCTGACGATACGGAGTTTGTCCTGTCGGCCCTGCCGCTCGGTGGTTACGTGCGCATGCTCGACGAGCGCGAGGGCCCGGTGGCGCCGCAGGAACGGTACCGGGCTTTCAATAACAAGCCGCTGTGGCAGCGGTCGGCGATCGTGGCGGCCGGTCCCATCGCCAATCTTGTGCTGGCCGTGGTGCTCTATGCGTGCGCACACTGGATCGGCATCGAGGAGCCGAAGGCGTTGCTGGGTGTACCTCCCACCGGCAGCCTTGCGGAGCGGGCAGGCCTGCGAGCGGGTGACCTCGTGCTGTCGATGGCGTCGCCTTCTGCTCAAGGTGTTGCCCCCGACTGGCACGACGTACGCTCGATGGCCGACTTGCGCTGGATGCTGACTCAATCGGTCATGCGCCACGAGCCCGTCCAATTGCAGGTTGCTGACCCGGCCGGCCGGAATCGCCGTGTTGTGACACTGGATCTCGATCGCATCGAAGCCGGTGACATCGATGCCTCACTCGTCAAGCGCATCGGGCTCG